>JBDRNN010000122.1:0-7773 GCA_043811145.1 Candidatus Bathyarchaeota archaeon | reverse complement strand
CCCTCCTAGACAAGAACTCCAGAATATTCTTGTGAAATATAGTCCCTCCAATCTGACTCATAACATCGTCACCGATGAGAGGAAGACCCGCCTTCTCAAAGCTTTCAATGTAGGCTTTATCATGGACTATAAATGAAGGCGTTGCATTAATGAAAGCACAACCAGTTTTTAAAGCCATTTCCGTATAAAACCTTGAAGCTTGATCTGCACCAACCGGAAGGAGACTAACAACAACCTCTGCATCTTCATCAATTAAGACCTTTGCAACATCAACAGGGTTATCATCTGAAATTTGTAACATGTGTTTAGCTATACCTTCTGCACCATCTAAAATATGGCCCATTTGAACTGTAACATTAGTTTTCGGGACATCGCAAACCTTGCAAAAATTGTTCGGTTCGCTGAAAATAGCTTGACCCAGATCCTTTCCCACCTTTCTTCGATCAATGTCGAAGGATGCAACAAACTCTATGTCACCCAACCTATAGCCTCCAAGGTTATAGTGTTGCAAATCATTTCGGCTTTCACTATAAAACTCGACGCCTTGAACTAACGCGGAACTACAATTTCCAACTCCGATAACCGCTACTTTAATTCTACCCGTCATGCCATAGAACACCTCTTCAAACGGATAACAATTGAAATTAGTTAAAATATATAATTTAGTGTAGGATAATTTAAAATTCACGTCTGATTGATTGTTTGAGCTTATTTATGAGAGTGCATTATTTAATCTTTCAACGAAATTCATGCTGTAAAATTTTTTGAAGTGAGAAAGAATATAGATGAGTTATTGCTATTGGGTATAATATTTGAGGTGTTAATTATCCAAGAAATCAGAGTTGCGATGATAGGAGTTGGAAATTGCGCTTCTTCTTTAGTGCAGGGCGTAGAATATTATAAAAACGTTCGAGACAATGAGACTGTACCAGGCCTAATGCATACAGTTTTTGCTGATTACCGGATAAGGGACATAAAATTCGTAGCAGCCTTCGATATTAACAGATTGAAAATTGGTAGAGATTTATCTGAAGCGATATTTGCTGAACCCAATGTTGCTGTTAAGTTTGCTGAAGTGCCTAAGCTCGGCGTAAAAGTTATGCCAAGTCCCATTCTAGATGGTGCGGCCCCTCATACGTGGGAAGCATTCAGAGTCTATGATGAGAAGGAGACAAAACCTGTTGATGCCGCTGAAATTCTAAGAGAAAACGAAGCTGATATGCTTCTAAGCTACTTGCCTGTTGGCAGTGTTGAAGCAACAAAATATTGTGCGGAGGCTTGTCTCAACACTGGGTGTGCATTTGTAAACTGCATCCCAGAATTTATCGCGTCTTCACCAGAATGGTCGAAAAGGTTTGAGGAAAAAAAGATTCCAATTGCTGGAGACGATATCAAGAGCCAGGTCGGAGCGACCATTCTTCACAGATCACTAACCAAACTGTTTGTAGATCGTGGTGTTAAAATAGACGAGACATACCAGATGAATATAGGCGGAGACACTGATTTTCTTAATATGACCGTGGAGGAGAGGTTAAAATCTAAGAGAATAAGCAAAACTGAAGCGGTCACATCACTTCTACCTTATACGGTTCCGATAAAGATAGGTCCATCAGATTATGTGCCTCATCTTGGCGATGCTAAAATCTGCTACATTTATATAAAGGGCCGGAAATTCGGAGATAGGCCTATCTCAGTTGATGTAAAACTTTCTGTTGAAGACTCTCCTAATAGTGGTGGAGTTGTAATTGATGTTATGAGAGCTATGAAGGTTGCTAGAGACCGCGGAATTGGAGGACAACTTACTAGCATGTCAGCATACGGCTTTAAACATCCACCAAAACAATTTCCCGACGAAACTGCAAAGCAGATGGTTGAGGAATTTATTCAAGGCAAAAGAGAGCGTTAAGATTCTGTCCTGAAGGGATCACCAGAACAAAGTTTTTTATTTCATTTTTCTAGTTTCTCAAAAACAAGATTTTGTTTAAGAGAAACTTTGACATTTGAAGAAATGTCACGATAGACAACAACATTTGCCCCGATATGACAGTTTGGACCAACCTTTAATCCCGGCATAAAACTAACATTTATTCCTGTTTTAACGTTATCTCCAATAATAACGCCAAGTTTCCTCCGCTTACTGTCTACAACTTCATCCTTAATTTTGACTTTAACTGACTTGTCATCAAACCTTATGTTTCCAACAATGGTTCCAGCACCGAGATTGCAATTTTCGCCTATTATACTGTCTCCGACATACGACAAATGAGGTATACGGGTTCCGTCCATTATAATGCTGTTCTTAATTTCACATCCGTTTCCGATTTTAACATTTCTTCCAATAGTAGTGTAGGGTCGCAAATAGCAGTTAGGCCCAATTTTACTTCCTTGACATATGAGGACCGGTCCTTCAATATAACTTCCGGCTTTCACTACAACGTCTTTTTCTATACATATCTTGCCAGTAAGATGGGCTCCTTTTTCCACAATGCCCTTAGACGCTGGCTTCATCCTCTTTAAAAAATGCTCATTTGCTGTAAGCAAATCCCAAGGTCGTCCAATGTCCATCCAACTTTCTTTATTAACCTTCACGGCATAGAAATTTTCGCCACTTTTAACCATCAACCTGATAGCGTCTGTAATTTCGATTTCGCCTCGAGGTGACTTTTCTGTTTTTGCTATCTTCTCAAAAATTCTAGGCGAAAAGATACAAACGCCTGCATTGACTAAGTTTGGAGTCTTTATTTGCTTAGGTTTCTCAAGGAGGTCTAGAATTTTACCACTCTTTTGGATTTTCACTAAACCAAAATCTTCCACTCGTTCAGCTTCAGCTACCGCCATAAAATTTGCTTTCTTTTTTCTATAGGCAGTTAAGACTTTAACAACTACGGATGTTTCTATGTATAGATCGCCATACACCATCAGAAAATCTTCATTATTCACGTAACTTTTCGCAACGGACAGTGCATTACCGGTACCCGATATTCGGGTTTGTCTTTCATACTGGATATTCAAACCAAGTTGGGATCCGTCACCAAAAGCTCGTCGAATCTGGTTTCCTCCGTAACCAATGATCAATAGAACCTCCTTAACACCCGATGCCTTTATTGTGGACAGCAAATGCTGTAAAATGGGCTTACCTCCAACGGGTATTAGGTTTTTAGGCTTTGTCAGGGTTAAAGGCTCAAGTCTGACTCCCTTCCCCGCTGCTAAAACAATTGCCTTCAATATCTGCTCCTCAGCTGAAGTTTCTATTGCAAGTTATTTTAGTTAGGTTGAGGAGTTGCTGGAGAAGCTAAAAGCCTTGATTTCCTGATTCCGACATGTCTCAGAGGCGCAATTTTAGTAGCTATATTGTAAATATCTGAAGCTACTTTCCCTAGGATTAACTCATGAACCAACTGGTCGAAGGCTAAGTTTTTAGCCTTTTCAAAGATAATTTGTTTTGTTAAATTTCTTATACTAGTTTCTTGGGACGGAGCTAACCTTCTCCTCGAGAATGCTGATGCATGTACTCTTATCTTATAATCATCTTTTGTCTGGACATCGTATATTGAGTCAATTCTTGAGCTTCCCCTTCTGACTAAGCTCCGAAGATATTCGCGAGAATATTCGTGACCTTTAAAAATCGTGTCAGCCCTTGTTTCTTGAATCTGGATAACTTGAAAGTGTGTTTTAAGGTTCATCTGAGAAATATCTTGTTTGACTATGTCATATAGGGTGGTTTCAATGATTCTTCCTAGAAGTTTAGATTTGTCCGAAGCAGGTATAGATGCGATTTCTAGATCACCTAGATATTTTGGCGAATAAACTGAGAACCAAGTCTTCAGTCGCCATTTATCTTTGATTTTCACAGTTTTTCGACTAGACAGCATTTCCACCCAAGATTAAAGTAAATAATGAATACGTTACTACGTTTTAAAATGATCCTTTGTTAGGTCTCCTCCCGATTTTTAGGCCAAAGAAGAGTGTTAGGTAATTTGTATGTGCCAAATTTCTCTTTCACTATTTTAGGCCAATTTTCAGGTTTGAAGCCATGCGTAGCAAGAAATGCTGCAACCCACCTAGAAGTTCCTAGTCCACAACAGCCAGTCCACATAGGAAGCCCCCTGGCCTCGTGTACACTGAAACTTTCCACAAATTTGTTTTTGTGGATGAAACATGCTGCTATTTCAAGCCATTCAGCACTTTCCCGTTCACCTCTATATGGCAGGTATACTTCAACATCATATGCTGAGACGTTTTTGCTTTCAGTGATGTCACCTATTTCTACGTCTTTCATATAGAAAGGAGCTGCCCCCACAATTCGCCATTCAAGGTCAAGAGTTTTATCTACAATTTCTACCACTTTGTCTCTAACCGCATCGCGGATATAAATAACTTGTTCAGGTGTTCCGAGATAACCTAACTCTATGCGCCTAAATTCTTGAATGCGAGTTAATGCTTCAACACCTCCACCTTCCCATCGATAGGTCCATCCAGCTCTATCATAGAGTTTTATTGGAAGCGTCTCTGCCCTGACGGTTTCATGGCTGAAGAATTGCCAAAAAGGTTCGCATTGAGCGGGGGCTAAAACATATTCTGGCTCTGAAATTATTTCTTTCAACATTTTCTTTGGAATACTTTTTGTAACTTTCATTGTCTCCTTAAATTTTGAAAAAGCTTCTGGATCTCGTGGTGGATGACATACATAGTACATACCCTCAGGAATGTTCTCCAGATAGCCAGGCATTTTTCTCATAACTTCCAAGGGGATCAGCTTGGGAAGCATAAAAGGTTGGAAATCGAATTTACGAATTATTTCGTTTATGATTATATCCTCGATTATTTCTAAGAGCTTCACGTAGGGTGTGGTATACACCCATTGTCCTCTTCCAGGAAATTCTTTTATCCAACCGAGTTCAACACCGATTTTGGAAGGCTCGCCTTGAAAACGGATAGACTTGACGCTGCCTTTTCGAACAACATTAGCAGTCATTTTATCGACTGAAACTTTAGATGGCGAAGAACCTGCTTTTTCAATTGTCTCCTCCACCAAGGCTAAAGCTCGGTCGGGAACATTGTTTTTTAGCTCGCCTTCTTTCATGGGCCGAAAGTGTACATTTAATTCACCAGAACCAAAAGTCACATCTTGAACGTAAGTCAGGGCTTTGATCTTGTCCATCAGCTGAGTTGATGATTTTTCTAAAGGAAGCTTCACCTCAAAACTGAGAACCTCAACTTCCCTTATACCGATTTTATACTTTGAACCAAGTTCCCCAGCCAAAAGTTTTCGAAACCGTAAAACAGCTGAAGGAGCTCTTGCATATTTGCCAGAAGTTATCGTGAAAGTAAATGCTTCAGCGCGTATATCCCAGTGGATTATCTTTGTCACAAGTTTAGATTTTCCTTTTGGAAAACCTACAGCAAATAGCTCCTTGTTAGCTTTCTCAATAATTTGAACTATCTCTTCGTGAGTGTCCTCAATGTTTTTACTCATAGTGAAGATGCAGGTTAACTGAATTATCATTTCTTCAATCAAGCTATACCGACCTTAATACTTTCTCTGTAGTTTGGATGCAGGTTAATAAATCATCTAACGTAGCGGTGAATGTTCCAAGGCTTTTCTCACATTTAATTGTTGAAACAACTTTTTCACCGAATTGTTTTGTGGTCACTTTCAGATCTAACGGCGTTTCTCTATTGTCAGGTGATACGCCTCTCGCAATTGCTTGAGCATATCTTTTGGATGGAAATTTTATCTCTATTTTAGCTTTAAAAAGAGCTATTTTACATCATCTCCTTAACCAACTGACTGACAGCCTGTAGGAAATTTTCTTCAGCGCCCAGGGGAATAGTGGCTCCAGCTGCCACGTTATGTCCACCGCCTCGTCCATTAACCTTCTCAGCGGCTTTTTGCATAACTACACCTATATTTAATCCCTTACTTGTAAGGGTCTCATTTGCTCTTGCTGAGATTGTTACTTCGCCTTCCTCTGTTTTGGTCATTGCGATCAGTGGTTTGCTAGGATTAAAGATACCTGAGATTGAAAGGATAGTAGTTATTGGACTTAATAGATGTTCATCCACTATTCCTTCACATTTTATTAGGCAGATATCTTCTGACTCCACCATTCTCTCAGGTGAAGCATGTAACTGCCCGATGTACTTGGCCAGTGTTTTTCGGTATTCAGTTAGCATAGTCTGCGCTTCCACTAACGACTCTACTTTGTTTCCCAAACATAAAGCGAGACCAACTCCGGCCTTCTTCACCTTAACACAAGCGTTAAGGAGTGACGCAAATTCTCTGGCGTCTCTTAAGGGAGTCCACTTATCTTCTTTTAGTAGAGTGTATACATTTCCTAAAAGGCTGAGGATGGAACTACTTGAATAACCTTTAGATGAAAGATACATCGTAATTTGCGAGAATATTTTTTGCTTCTCTTCACTTGAGAGGTCAGCTAAAGTAGACCATTTATCATTTTGCTTTAAGGAGATTCCTAGGTTGACAAGAAAACCTAGACATTTATCTTCCTCGCCACTTAAACCAGGGATAAATGGATTCATCATAGAAGCAATGGCTTTATGAATAGGTCTCGTCTCTCTTCCATAAAAAAGAAGATCTGTGGATACCTCTAGCTGACCATCTTTAACTGCATCATCAACAATTATCTGATTTAATCCATGAAGAGTTCTATGCTCATTTTTATCCTGAAGATCTCCAAGGGCGCCAACTATGGCTAAATATGCAAGATCAATGTTTTCATTACTGATATTTTTGGCAAGAAAATAGCTGATCCCTGAACCGCTTACCTCAGTGGCTCCATCGATTCCATGAAGATGAGGGTTAACATGAATAATCTTGGGGTAGGTACCTTGAACTGGTTTGTGATGATCGAATATTAATACCGTTGCTGTCTCTGAAAGTTTTTCAAGCAGATCAAGATATCCGCTTCCAATCTCCGAAAACAAGTAATATTCGCATTTTAATTGCAGAAGCTGATTTATCAGCTGTTCATTTATGTGTTTTATTATTCTAAGATTAAAGTTTCCACCTGATCTGTAGATTGCTTTTGCAATAATAGACCCCGCTGTAACCCCGTCAGCATCCATGTGTGAAAAAATTTGAATATAACCGTTTTTTTTAATATGAGATAAAATATTCTGAGCAGCCTGCTCACAGTCTCGAATAAAATCTTCAAAATTACTTGTCATTATTTAAGCCTGGGCAATTTATAGAAAAGAACCAACTACAGGCTTATATTTCCAACCTTTAGGTAATAATCCCTGGTCCATATAGAATACAGCTAACCTATGGATTCTAGACTCAAGAAGTTGAAAGTTGTGAGTGTTCCTGTGATCGCTTTTATTTTTCTCTATGTGTCGCTTCATTTTATTTGCCTTTCGCAGAAGGGCCGTTAGATCATCGGGTATCTCGTGACCTAAGTTAGCTTCCTTAACAATCTGAGAAATCTTCTTTCCAGTAATAACCTTCACAAGGGGTACCCCATACTGGTCCCTCAGAATACCACCAATTTTATCGCCGGGATTTCCCTCCTTTGCGAGTTTTATCACCATACTCTCAACTTCTTCAGACCGATAGTCACACCATGAGGGAGTTCTCTTTAAAACGGGTCTTGTTGAGTGAGACGACCCTCTTTTAGAAGTATGAATTCTTGCCAACCTAAAACATTCCTTTAAGCTATTTTTGTAAAAACGTCACATAGTGATATTTAAAGATGTTTACTTACTACATAATATGGAACATTCATTAGAGATTAAGCTTTCAGAAGACGT
>JBDRNN010000121.1:0-2694 GCA_043811145.1 Candidatus Bathyarchaeota archaeon | reverse complement strand
AGTACCCCATTTCCAGATATGATATATGCCCTGTTGTAATAGAGGATGGTATCTTTATTCTTTACATATGCAGGAGAACCGAACAGGATTTTTGAATTAACCGTTTTAGCCGTCTCAAAAACTTCCTTGGAGAGATAAGAGCTATCTTGAAAAAAAAATGGAAGAGCGGTTTCAGGCCAGATAATTATGTGAGGCTTAAAATCAGTTGATTTTTCCGATAGTTTTTTATAGATAGCTACTGTCTTTTCTTGAAAATTCGGGCTCCATTTTACAGACTGATCGATATTTCCTTGAACAATGACTGCCCTTAATCCTTTGCCTTTTGGGTTGTCCTCTGCTTTTCCTTTCAAACTATGGTAGCCATAAAACAGGATGAATCCTATGAGAAAAGAGGCTAAGGCTGCTTCAACCACTATGGGCTTCTTTTTTTTAGAGTTAAGAATGAAAACTAAATTGTAGAGAACAATATTTACCAAGACAATTATGAATGACATGCTGTAGACACCGGCAATATCTGATATTTGTATAAGTGGTAATCTGGAATATTGACTGTAGCCTAAAAGACACCAAGGGAAACCAGTCATGATATGGGCCCTTGTATATTCGAGTGCGACCCAGATACTCGCTCCCCAAAAAGAAGAGAGCCTATGTTTTTTTAGACTAACGACGATAAGCGCAAACAGGGCCATAAAGATGGCACAATAGGATGAGAGAAGAAATAAAGCTGTTAGGCTCACCATAAATGTGAGATTACCATAGCGGGAGAGCACAACAACAATCCAATAGATAAGTGTCAGGTAATGGAGGAGACCAGCAAACAGACCTGATTTAAATGCGCCAACAGGGGATTTACCCTCAAGGCTCATAAGAAGAGGGAACAGTGATATCCATGCTATCCAGTGAAGGTCAATGGGAGCGAAACTAGCAGTTAGCATGAGACCTGAAAGCCCTGCTAGCACCACATTTTTTATACTAATCCTCGTCATTTAAAGAAGCCTATTCTAGAAATCTTCCAATCCAGATCAAAATCCTCAGCGATATTATCCCAAATTGTGCAGCAGACACCTACTGCGGCTTGAAATTCCTTGCTGCAACGCTAGTTTCACAATTTTGTTTCTCAATATATTCATGAATATGCCTGCGGCACAAAATCGCTCCAACTTCGCGTTTCGCTAAGGCGCCTACTGCATTATATGCAATTATAGTATATTTCTGTTTTCTTTGTAAAAGATTATCATTTGAGCACAATGATAACTTAGTTTTGCTAAGCAAGGTGAAGGGATTTTATGAGGCCTAAAACATGCTTCTTATGCAAATTTGGAACTTCAACCCAGATTGCGCAGTAGGTGTTTATTGCACAATCTGGGTTGAAGATGCCCCGCCCTGTGGGCGGGGCAATTCACTATACAAAACCCCAAATTTTATATCTCACATTTACGTGCTGGGCGTTTAAATTAAACTTGACTCTATTGATATATTTTATTATAAAGATGCGTGAGCGGGATGCGTGAGCGGGCATAGCTCAGTTGGTAGAGTACAAGCTTCCCAAGCTTGGTGTCGCGGGTTCGAACCCCGTTGCCCGCTCCAAATTTTATGGTAAAGAGCGGTCTGTTCCCTTTTCGAGGTAGATTGCTGTTAGAGAAGATTGTTACTTTGAAAAGCGGATGAACTTATAGTATTTGTTCTTTTGAATCTGACAACAATTTTGGTAGGTTTGAGGGAGCGGGCCTTTATGCCCGCTCTTTATGTTCGAGGGATATGAGACATGTCAGAAGCTAAAAGGATAATTGAAGAGGTATCCCTTTTGGTCGAATCTCTTTTGGCGGGATTTGGCATGGAATTGGTGGATGTTGAGTTTAGGTTTGAAAACGGTAGATGGATTCTAAGGATTTTTATAGATAAAAAAGGGGGCGTCACTGTAGGGGATTGCGCCAATGTTAGCAGGGAGCTCGGTGATTTGATTGAGGCAGAGGATATAATTGCTTACCATTATGTACTTGAGGTTTCTTCACCTGGGTTAAATAGACCTTTAAAAAAAGAGAGTGATTTCGTAGGATCAATCGGAAGGATTGTAATGTTAAAGATGTCCAGACCTATCAACAATAGAAGGAGCTTTGTTGGACGTCTTTCTAATGTCAGTGAAGGGATGATACGTCTCTTTGTAGATGATAATTCAGTCGAGTTACCTTTGAAGGATGTAGAGAAGGCGAGACTAAAATATGAATTTAATTGAGATTTGGGTGGAGAAGGCAAGATGATTACAGATCTATTAAGGACTATTGATCAGGTCAGTAGAGATAAAGGGATTGATTCTAAGATTTTGATTGAGGCCTTAGAGGAGGCTGTTGGCTCAGCTGTAAAAAGGAAATTCGGTCCAGCCTATGAATTGGAGGTGAGCTTTAACAGAGAACTTGGAGAGATTGAGGTTTTTGAGTTCAAAGAAGTTGTAGGAAATGTCACTGATGAGAGGCTTCAGGTATCCCTAAAAGAAGCCCGAAAGCTTGATCCAGAATCTGAAATAGGAGACAGCTTGGGCATGAAAATGGATACAGATAGGTTGGGAAGGATAGCAGCACAATCGGCTAAGCAGGTAATAATGCAAAGGCTAAGAGAAGCGGAGAGAGATGTTGTTTATGAAGACTTTAAAGATAGAAAGGGAGAGATAGTTAATGGAATTGTTCAACGGTTCGATAA
>JBDRNN010000120.1:0-4492 GCA_043811145.1 Candidatus Bathyarchaeota archaeon | reverse complement strand
CGGCGGTGACCTCCTGCATGTTTATGTATCTTTGTATGACGCGACAACCACTGCAAACACTTTGATGGGCATCATGAACAAATGCCCCCTCACTAAAGGTCATCTTCATTTCTAAATCTGATGAAGATATCTTTCTTCCTCGATAAGTCCCTGAAACTTTTACAGACTCCTTTGACGAAACATATTCAAGATCAAGCTCATTTGCCAACTCTTGGTATGATCTTAAAAATTCATGTTGTTTAAACGCTCTCACCTTCGGTAGTCCCAAATATCGATTCTCATTTACAGAAAATTTAAATAAATACATGTCTTAAGAGTTTTTTCGCAATGTTAGATAGCTAGCATTTTATGTGAGTGGTTTTTTTTCCACATTTGGGGCAGAGTATCTTCTCATCCTGTTAGTTTGCGTATGAGTCCAGTAATCTTATTTACAGCTAAGACTGAGAGAATAGAATATAATCGAATTTAGTGAAAAATCAGAAAACTCATAGAAGAGAAAATTGGAAAAGCCAAGCCGTGAAACCTGTAAAATAGCGTTTGGTATACCTATTATGACGTATAAAAAAGGTTTAATTTTACTTGGAGGTAAAGTAAGATTTTATAAATCTTGCATCAGATGATTGAAGTGTGTCGTCAACAGGACTGGAGTTAATCCAGCTTAATTGGAATTGCCCTATTGGCCCTTACCTTATACATTATTCTTCTAAACGTAAAAACCCAATTTTTGGGAGGGGGTATTGGTTTTGAATATTGAAGATGCAATAAACTTAATCTCTTCTGGTAAAAATTTGACATTTGGCGAAGCTGAAGTGGTTATGGGTATAGTAATGGGCGGTCAAGTTAGCTCCCCTAAAATTGTAGCCCTTCTGACTGCGTTAAGAATAAAGGGCGAAAGTCCAGACGAATTAGCCGGGTTTGCTACAGCAATGCGAAAGCATTGCCAAGTCATTCGACCAAATGTCAGCGGAACGTTGGTGGACACTTGTGGTACAGGTGGAGATCACATAAAGACTTTTAACACCAGCACCATAGCAGCCATCATCGTGGCTGGGGCGGGAGGTTGCGTTGCAAAACATGGTAACCGATCTGTAACCAGTAAGTGTGGTAGCGCAGATCTAATGGAAGGCTTTGGTGTAAACCTGTCTGCTGAACCCAAAATTGTTGAGAATTGTATAGCTAAAATTGGTCTTGGTTTTATGTTTGCTCCAATATTCCATCCGGCTATGAAATATGCAACAGAGGCTAGAAGACAAATCGGGACCAAGACAGTATTTAACCTATTAGGACCCTTAACAAATCCCGCATCAGCTAAAGCTCAACTTGTAGGCGTTTATCATCCATCATTAACTGAAAAAATATGCACTGTGCTGAAAAAGTTGGGTGTTGAACGGGCCTATGTGGTACATGGCCTTATCGGCGTAGACGAGATTTCGATAATTGGGAAAACAAAGTTATCTGAGCTGAATCAAAACAAAATTCATACTTACGAAATATATCCAAAACTCTTTGGTGTAAATGCAACTACGAAGGTAGAAGATATCGTTTGTGGGGATCTTAGTCAAAGCCTTAAAATAAGCATTCAGATCCTAAACGGCGTTAAGGGTCCTAAGACAGACATGGCAGTTTTAAATGCCGCAGCAGTACTTGTTTTGTGCGAAAGGGTTAAAACCATTGAAGAAGGTGTTGAGGTGGCCTATGATGCAGTGGTGAGTGGTAGGGCTCTAAATAAACTTAGGTTCCTTGTAAAAGAGTCTGGAGGAGACTTGGCTAAACTGGAAGAGGTTGAAAATGAATTTCATAAAGGAAGTTGCTGAGTACACAAAAAGAAGAATAGCTTTTGAATACCACAATTATCATCCATCTGTAACCGGGAGACCCTGTCAAAGAAGCCTTTCTGAAGCCATAAAAAAATGTTCCGGCGTTGCTGTGATAGGTGAAATAAAACCAGCATCCCCTTCCTTAGGTCATCTTCGTGAAATATCTGAGCCGGAAAAAATTGCTGCTGAACTGGTTGATGGTGGTGTTGTAGGTATTAGCGTCATTACTGAACCGAAGTATTTTCATGGGAGTCTGGAGAATCTTGTAAAGGTTAGGAAGGCAATTAATGTTCCTGTTCTGATGAAAGACTTCGTTGTTCATGAGAATCAAATTGTCAAAGCGGCTGAGGTTGGTGCCGATTCAATTTTATTTATCCCTTCCCTATGTTCATCTCTTTTTGAATTTTATCTCAAAGCTTTTTCACTGGGTATTGAGCCTCTGTTTGAAGTTCACAGCGTAGAAGACGTTGATGCGGTTTCTAAAGTTAAACCGCGATTGGTTGGAATAAACAATCGCGATCTTGCAACATTGCAGGTCAATTTGGACAAAACAAAGACATTGGCTCCGATGGTACGTAAAAAATGTTCAAACGCTGTAATAGTCAGTGAAAGTGGAATTCGATCTGTCGAAGACGTGAAGTATGTGGTTAAACATGGAGCAAACGCCATTTTAGTCGGGACCGCTTTAATGCAATCAGAAAACATAGCTGAAAAAGTCAAAGAGTTCCGAGAGGCTGTTTGAACTGGTTAAACTTAAAATATGCGGTTTGAAGGATGAGATCGCTTTAAAAACGGCTGTGGACTGCGGAGCAGACGCTGTAGGGTTTGTAGTTAAATCCCCCCGGTCTCCTCGAAATTTGTCGATATCTGAGGCTAAGAGGCTTCTAGATCTCGTTCCTCCATTCGTTTACACAGTAGCCGTCACAGCTTCCGCTTCCGAGAAGGAAATATTGGAAATCTCTGAGAGGCTACGGCCTAATGCTATCCAGACCTATCAAATCTCTCCTCTGGAGTTTGCTCTTAACCTTTTCAGATCTTTAAGGGTAAAGTTGATTGGTGCGCTGTCTGTTGATGTTGACGCTGATTATTCTGAATCTATGCTTAGAAACTTGGTTGCGAAGGCTAGCGGTATGACCGATCTAGTTGACGCTGTACTGGTGGATTCTTCTATGGGAGATATGGTTGGGGGTACCGGGATGAAAGGAAACTGGAGAGTAGCCAGAGAAATACGTAACGAAATATCGCCTTTCCCTTTGATTTTGGCTGGCGGGTTAACATTGGAAAACATTAGTGAGGCCATTATGGAAGTAAGGCCATACGCAGTTGATGTATCTTCTGGCGTCGAGTCATCTCCTGGTATTAAGGATACATCAAAAATTGAAGCTTTTATTGGCAAAGTAAGGAAGTTTGAAACAAATGACTGAAAAGACCTTCAAGTATTACGGTAAATATCCGGACAAAAATGGAAAATTTGGGAGATTTGGAGGACGGTTTGCGCCTGAAGTATTAGTGCCTGCTTTAGAAGAACTGGAAAATGCCTTCTATACATTCTATTCAGATAAGGCGTTTCGGGATACTCTCGACTCTTACTTGAAGGATTATGGAGGTAGACCTACTCCCCTCTACTACGCCGCACGGCTAAGTGAAAAGCTTGGCTGCAAAGTTTACTTGAAACGAGAGGATTTGGTTCATGGTGGCGCTCATAAGCTGAACAACACATTAGGTCAAGGCTTGTTGGCTGTTAAAATGGGTAAGAAGCGACTAATAGCTGAGACTGGGGCGGGACAGCATGGACTTGCCACGGCAACAGCTGGTGCTGTCTTTGGGTTGAAGACAGAAATATATATGGGCGAAGAAGATGTGAAGCGACAGAAGCATAACGTTTATAGAATGAACCTCTTGGGCGCTGAGGTTCATACAGTTTACTCGGGAAGCAAAACTTTGAAGGATGCAATAAACGAGTCTTTGCGCGACTGGACTGCAACCGTGAAAGATACTCATTATGTTATCGGATCTGTTGTAGGACCTCATCCTTACCCTATGATTGTAAGAGAGTTTCAGCGTGTAATTGGTAAGGAGACTAAGCAACAGATTCTTGAGAAAGAGAGCAGGCTACCTGACTTACTTGTAGCTTGTATAGGTGGCGGGAGTAATGCAATTGGTATGTTTTATGACTTTATCGAAGATTTGGAAGTTGAGCTTTGCTGTGTTCAGGCTGGCGGAGAAGGTTTAGAGACGGGGAGACATGCCGCATCTTTATTGGTTGGAAGCGAAGGAATCCTCCATGGCGCATGTACTTATATCCTTCAAGACAAGCATGGGCAAATTCAAACCTCTCACAGTATTAGCGCAGGGTTGGATTATCCTGGAGTTGGTCCAGAACATGCTTTTCTAAAAGACATCGGTAGACTGAAGGTTGTAGCTGCCACCGACAGAGAAGTTATTGATGCCTTTCATCTACTATGCAAAACCGAAGGCATTATCCCTGCATCGGAACCATGTCATGCTATTGCTCACGTATCAAAAATCGCTAGGGAACTTGACAAAGATGACATTGTACTCATAAACCTTTCTGGAAAAGGAGACAAAGATATAGGTGTTATAAGAGATTTTGGTGTTAAATGATGAGCTTAATAGCAAGAAAATTTGAAGAGCTTAAAAGCAACGGGGAGGGA
>JBDRNN010000119.1:0-18284 GCA_043811145.1 Candidatus Bathyarchaeota archaeon | reverse complement strand
TAGTATGTGACCCAAAATATAAAATGAAAATTTTAACAATGATGAAAAAGTTGAACTTTTGAAGAAATCATTAATCTACTTGCTTTTTAATACGATTTTGTACCGCACCAAGAATGATTGTTCTCATCGTTTTTATCTGCTTACTGTTGCATATGTAGGAGGCTACCAGGATTTTCAGAGCGTCGCCAACTAAGAAGGGAAGAACACCTAAAGTAATTGCTCCCAACCAAGTTACGTTCACTCCAAGAAAGGTATTAAGCACAAAATGAAGATGAACAACTCCAAGAGCATATATTATTACAGTCGCAATAACCATAGACAACGCAGTCCACCAAAATCCAACCTTTCCTCGCTGCCTCTCCCTGAATTCTACCAAAGCTCCTAAAACGAAGACTCCTACTACGAAACCGATCAGATAACCACCTGTCGGACCAATTAAAACACCGAAACCAGCGGTACCACGGGCGAAAATAGGTAGCCCAACTACACCAAGGAGTGTGTAAAGAATTTGGCTTAAAGCACCTAAACGCTTTCCCAGGATTACACCTGCGAGAAGGATAAAAAAAGTCTGTAAGGTAATCGGCACAGGAAACATTGGAATGGAAATGAAAGCTCCTACAGAGGTCAATGCAGCAAATAGAGCTATAAGAGCAACATCCAATGCACGCAACATTTATAGACCACCCACATAGACCCGACTTAGCAGGTAAGAAATACACTATAAAAAGGCCAAATAATACTTTTGCTCGCTTAATTCAATTTAGTTTTCCTTTAAATCGTATAGACAATAATATTACTTGGATAACAATCAGATTCACCAAATTTTCCCCAAGGTATTAATATGTTTAATATACCCGAAGTGAACGTTATAAAAAAAAATTGGCGCCAAGTAGAACTTCGGATTGCTTTATGTTATCCAAATGTTTACAGGGCGGGCATGTCAGGATTAACGATCCAACTATTATATGCTCTCTTCAACTCAAGGGAAGATGTTGTCTGTGAAAGATTTTTCCTACCCACAGAAAATGAACCTCTTCTAAGCCTAGAATCCAATCAACCTTTAAACAGATTCAATGTACTGGCTTTCTCCTTTCAATACGAGGAAGACTATCTAAAAGCTCTTCAAATGCTATTAAACTCAGGAGTTGAACTTGACCGCAAAAGACGTGCAGGAAGACCCATAATAATTGCAGGAGGACCTTGCATAACTGAAAATCCTGAGCCGCTTAGAGACTTTTTTGACATCTTCATAATAGGTGAGGTTGAACCCATACTTGACGATCTCATAAACGAGATCAAAGTCTCGGTAGAGAAGAGAGAGGTAGAAAATTTCAAGGGCAGGAGGGGATTTCTAACTCCAGAAGATGAAACCGTTCACCGAATTTGGCTAAAAAACCTTGATGATGGACCTCATCCTATTGCACAGGTTATTCCTAAAGTAGAGCCAAACAGCCCGTATCAGCCAATTTTTGGAGACGTTTTTACTGTTGAAGTTGTACGAGGATGCGCTCGAAGATGCAAGTTTTGTCTAATGGGGGCCATTGGCAGACCCATAAGAGAGAGAAGCTTAGCCAATGTTAAAGAAATAATCGATGAGGGATTGAAACATACTCCAACCACGAAAGTTTCTTTGATTGGGGCTGGAATTTCAGATTATTCAAAACTTGAAGAAGTGTGCGAATATATAATAGATAGAGAGCTCGAGATTTCAATTCCCTCATTAAGTGTAAACCGGATAAATGAAAATCTCATTAGATTACTAGTGAAGGGCAAGCAACGCACAATTTCTATTGCCCCAGAAACAGGTTCACAGGAACTCAGAAAACAGATATACAAAAACATAAAAAACGAACAGATTTTAGATGCAGCAAAAATCGCTTACAAAGAGGGAGTGAAAAACCTCAAAATGTATTTTATAATAGGCTTACCCGATGAGACTGAAGAAGATGTTAAAGCTATAGCCAAACTTTCAAAACAAGTAGCGTCAACAGGTTTTGGACGTAGAGCGGTAAGAGTTAGCATCAACCCATTGATACCGAAACCCCACACATCCTTTCAGTTCCTCGATTTCAAGTCTTCGTCCTACTTAAAAACAAGTTTCAAAAAAATTGAGAAAGAGTTACATGGAGACGCACGATTTCGGATTGAAATATTGGATATTAATCATGCCAAGTTCCAGGCAGCATTATCGAGAGGGGATAGAAAGCTTGGAACCGCCCTCTCGAAAGCTGCTAGATATGGTGGGGGTATGGGCGGTTTGAGAAGGGCCTTGAAAGAGGAAAAACTGAGTCTTGAAAGCTATCTTTCAGATCTAAAGCCAACTGGAAGTTTCCCATGGAGCAACATTTATGTTTAAAACAAACTTGAACGTGATTTCCACGAATAGCATAATTAGCTTACATGTGGTTTAATCATGCCAACCCTAGGTATTGCTGGAAAACCCAATGTAGGGAAGAGCACCTTCTTTTCAGCTGCAACCCTTGCACCAGTTCCTATTGCAAATTATCCGTTCACCACTAAAACCGCAAATTTTGGCATAGCTTATGTGAGAGTGCCCTGTGTATGCAAAGAGTTCAATGTGAAAGATAATCCAGCAAACTCTGTCTGTTTAGATGGAACCCGACTGATACCAATCAAGTTGATTGATTGCCCAGGTTTAGTACCAGGAGCATGGCAAGGAAGAGGCCTCGGGAATCAGTTTCTCGATGAAGTGAGGAAGGCAGATGCTATTCTGCTAATAGTTGACGCATCTGGTTCAACCGACAGGGAGGGAAGATCATGCAAACCTGAAGACAAGGACTTGGTGGAGGACGTTAACTTTCTTGAAGAAGAATTTGATATGTGGCTTTTGCAAATTATCAAAAAAGACTGGGATAAAGTAACCAGAAGGATGGGAGCAACAAAAGAGAGTTTAGATGAACTACTTTTAGAAAAACTAGCTGGACTTCAGATTAAAAGAAACCATATCGTTCAAACAATTAACAGCTTACACTTGGAAAATAAGAACCCTGCAACTTGGACTGCGGATGAAATATTAGCCTTCGTTAAAAAACTAAGAAAGATATCTAAGCCTATTCTCATTGTCGCAAACAAGATGGATGTTCCTCCAGCCAATGAGAATTTAAAAAAACTTAGAGAAAAGGGATATGAAGTAATACCCAGCAGTGCTGAAGCTGAACTAGCTTTAAGAAGAGCAGCTGAAAAAAATTTGGTGGAATATAGACCCGGAGATTCGGATTTCAAAATATCTAAACCAGACCAGATAAATGAACGGCAAAAAACCGCACTTAACGTCATCAGGGAGAAAGCTCTGCTATCCTATGGTTCGACTGGAGTTCAAGACGCGCTCAACTTCGCCTATATGAAACTTCTGAACATGATTCCAGTTTTTCCGGTTGAAAATGTGGAAAAGCTATGTGATCATAAGGGCAGAGTTCTCCCGGATTGCTATCTTATACCCAATGGGACTACTGCGAAAGAGTTTGCCAGTTTAATCCACTCCGAGTTGAGTGAAACATTCATCTACGCTATAGATGCTAGAGGGAAAAAGAGAATTGGAGAGGATTATGTTTTAAAAAGTGGTGATGTCGTAAAGATAGTTGCAGCAAAACAACGAGGATGAGATGAGGAAAAAATGGCGAAAGTTTTGATTTGTGATAAAATACATGAAAAAGGCATAGACCAACTTAAAAATGCTGGATTAGAAGTTGATGTGAAACTTGATTTAACTCCTGAAGAATTGAAAAAAGTAGTGCAAGATTACGATGCTGTCATTGTACGAAGTAAGACGAAGATTACACGAGACATTATAGAAGCGATGCCAAATACAAAAGTAGTGGCGAGAGCGGGTGTTGGGCTAGATAATTTAGACGTTAAGACCGCAACCGAGAAGGGCATAAAGGTCTTAAACTCGCCAGAGGCGGTTTCGCAGTCAACCGCGGAACTTACGCTAGGCTTAATCCTATCGCTCGCTAGGCTGCTGCCAAAGGCAGACCAGTCGGTTAAGGGAGGGCAGTGGCTTAAAGGTAAACTTATGGGTCACCAAATAGGTGGAAAAACATTAGGGATAATTGGTTTTGGCAGAATTGGCTTTAGATTAGCCAAAGTGGCTAAGGCTCTCGACATGAGAATCCTAGCCTACGATATTGTGAAGAATGAAGTTGCAACCAAAGAACTTGGTGTTGAGTGGGTTTCTTTAGACGATTTATTGAAAGAATCTGATGTGATATCATTGCATACAACGCTTACTCCACAAACCAAAGGCATGATAGGAAAGAGAGAGTTGAGCCTAGTTAAGAAGAGTGCCATGTTGGTAAATGCAGCTAGGGGTGGACTCGTAGATGAAGAGGCTCTGTTTGAAGCATTGAACTCTGGAAGACTGGCTGGAGCGGCTGTAGATTGTTATGCGGTTGAGCCTCCAACAAATTTGAAGTTACTGCAACTTCCAAATGTTATTTGCACTCCACATATCGGAGCCCAAACAGAAGAATCGCAAAGGGATGCCGGCATCATTATAGCACAGAAAGTTATTGATGCGCTGAAGCATTAAATTAACATTAACCAAACATCGTTTGAGGAAGGATAGTTGACTGTTAGAAGCGATGCTGTGAAACTGGGCATTGACCGTGCTCCACATAGAGCATTATTAAAGGCCACCGGACTGAAAAATGAAGACCTGAAAAAACCGCTAATTGCCGTAGTGAATTCTTGGAACGAAGTGGTTCCAGGGCATGTTCACCTAAATAAGATAGCAAAGGCGGTGAAGAAGGGGGTTAGGTCTAATGGAGGCACTCCACTAGAGTTCAATACGATAGCTATATGCGATGGAATAACTATGGCTCACTCAGGTATGAGAAATCCGCTTCCAAGCAGAGAACTCATAGCTGATTCAGTTGAAGTGATGATAAATGCCCACATGTTTGATGCTATGGTTTGTATTGCCTCTTGCGACAAGATTGTCCCTGGAATGCTTATGGCAACTTGTAGACTCAACATTCCAACTATCTTTGTTACAGGAGGACCAATGCTACCCGGTCGATGGCATGGAAAAAAAATCGGGATCTCAAACATCTTTGAAACTGTCTCTGCGGTTAAAGCGGGAAAAATTTCAAAGAAAGAATTATTTAGATTAGAAAATGCAGTATGCCCCGGTCCTGGTTCCTGTGCAGGGCTATACACCGCCAATACAATGGCATGCTTAACTGAAGCTATTGGCATGTCTCTACCTAACTGTGGAGCAACCCCTGCGGTTCACCCTGAGAAAACAAGGATAGCATTTGAAAGTGGCAAACAAGCTGTTAACCTTTTAAAGCAGAACATAACTCCAAGTAAGATCATTAATGAAAGATCAATAGAAAATGCCATAACGTTAGATATGGCTATTGGAGGGTCAACAAACACAGTTCTGCATTTACCGGCAATAGCAAATGAGGCAGGCTTAGCTCTCCCTCTAGAAAAATTTGATGCGATAAGCAGAAAGACCCCGCAATTATGTAACCTTAATCCTTCTGGCCCCTATTTCATGACGGATCTCTATGAGGCAGGTGGAGTTCAAGCCGTGTTAAAAGAACTCTCACCCATGTTGAAGCTTGATTGTTTGACAGTATCAGGTAAAACACTCGGAAAGAGTTTAATGCAGGCAAAGATAACTCGCAGAGAGATCATTAGACCATTACATAAGCCATTCCACAAGGAGGGAGGAATAGCCATCCTCAGAGGTAGTTTGGCTCCCAATGGAGCAGTCGTGAAACAATCAGCCATCGACCCAAAAATGCTGAAGTTCCAAGGCACAGCTAAAACATTTGATTGTGAAGAAGATGCAATCAAAGTCATAGATAAGGGGAGTATCAAAAAAGGAGATGTTATAGTAATACGTTACGAAGGACCCGTCGGAGGCCCGGGCATGAGAGAAATGTTAGGTGCAACTGCAGCCGTTACAGGTCGCGGTTTAAGTTCTTCTGTCGCCCTTGTAACAGATGGTAGGTTCTCAGGAGCTACAACGGGTCCCTGTATAGGTCATGTCAGTCCGGAGGCTGCAAGCGGAGGACCCATCGCCATAGTTAAGGATGGAGATACAATCTACGTGGATATTCTGGCCAGAAGGTTAGATTTGAAAATAAGCACAAAAGAAATCAATAGAAGACTGAAAAAGCGGAAGCAAAAAAAACCGAATGTCCTTAAGGGTTATCTCTTCAGATACTCTAAACAGGTGTCTTCAGCCGACAGAGGAGCTATTCTGGAGCTTTAATAGTAACCGGTGTAGCAGTTTGACACTTAATTTGGGTCAATTTTATAACTGCACCAGGTTTCTCTAGAGACTTACATTCTAAATATCCTGCGTTAATAGCATCCTCAAGCAGTTTCTTTCCAACCTCGGTTCTAACGATAACCGTAGACCAACCATCGAGAGAGCCAACTGCACCAACGGAGATGTCCGCAAATTCAGCAGTAAAATCAGCACATGAATGACAGTTATCTCTCGAGTAAGATTTAACTTCAGCTAGCGGTACATTAAGAGCCTCTTCGCCAGCTACAGATACAATGAATTTACCTCTTCTTATTGTGAATTTCGTAATTTTATTGAGGTCTATGCCTTTTTGCTGACGGAGGTAATCTTCAATCAGACCTTTATAGTAAAAGCTGTCCATACAGAATAAGCCTATGGTAAAAGCAACTCTTCCTCCAAGCTTTGCCACTCCGTAGGTTGCAGTTTGCATCTTTCTAATAGCTTTTATAGCGCAGGGAACGCCGACGACGCCGATTTTCTTTTTATCATATTCCTCTACAGCAGACCATAAGCCTACAAGAGTAGGGCTAGTAGTGTATCGCGTTCCTTGAGATTCTATTAGGTCTGTGTATGTTAACGCAACTTTTGGAGTAGGCTTCCAAGGTTCTACCTCACTTACTCCGGATATTACTGCGGAATCTATAATGCCTTTTTGTAATGCATAAGCCAATAAGCTAGTTACAACTCCTCCATCAGATGCCATTTTTAATATCTCTTCGTGCTTCGCTCTTGCTGAGTATGAATTAAGGCATATTCCGATTTCATCTGTAGGTGATCTCACCCTACCGAAGATTTCTTTCTCTATATCAGCCGCTAAGAATTCGGGTACTGGGCATTGATAGTAACAATATTCACAAATGATGCATTTTCCAATCATAGAAGGAATTTCGCCCTTCATGTATAGAATTGATACTGGACAGGAAGCTATGCATGCCCCACAACCGATGCACAAATTTTTCTTTATGACCTCAGTTATCAATGTTCCGAAAATTTTTGGCTTGGGTACAAGTTGTTTGGGTGGAACAGACTGAGGTGATTCATCTTTGGACATGTTTTGACTCTTCAAAGATATTATTCGGCTTTACATTAAAATGTTCCTGAAAATTTAAAAATTAGTGAAGGAAAGACCTAAGACAGCTAGAAATTAATAAGGTAATTAAATGTCGCTATGTTTTTCAGTAGTATAACTGTCGAGCTTTAATTGCGTTGATAAGCACTTGAGGAGGAAGAAATGATAGGTTGATGGTGGAGATCAAAGTCACAGGGATAGCACAAGGTGTTGGTTTCCGCCCGTTCATATACCGAATGGCGATATTGAACCGTTTGGTTGGTTTTGTAAGAAACCGTGGGGATGCGGGAGTAGAGATACTTGTTGAGGGCGATGCAAAGGATATTGAACGATTTATTGAAGATTTAAAAAACAAAAAACCTCCCCTTGCGAAAATTCACAACTTAATCATTAACCACGGAGATGAAAAACATGAGTTCAAGAGTTTCTCGATTTCTAGAAGCTTTGAGAGCGGAGATCTTTCAGGGTCTGTTATTCCACCGGACGTATCTATTTGTAATGAGTGCATAAAGGAACTCCAAAACCCAAAGGATAGACGCTTCAATTATTTCTTTATAACCTGTGTTGACTGCGGCCCCAGATACACAATAATTGAGAGACTCCCTTATGATAGATCCAACATAACAATGAAAGATTTTGTAATGTGTAAAAAATGTGAAGAAGAGTATAGGAACCCACTCAACCGAAGGTTTCATGCTCAAACTATAGCCTGTCCAGTTTGTGGTCCCAAGGCATATCTAGTAACTAGTAACGGAAAAACGTTAGATCTTGATGACCCGATAAGGGAGGCTGGAAAACTAGTTGAAGAAGGCCATATTCTTGCGGTGAAAGGAAATGGTGGATTTCATATAGCATCCGCAACAACAAGATCAGAACCGATAGGAAGGTTGCGAAGGACAAAGCATAGATCCCAGAAACCTTTTGCGATAATGGCGAAAGATCTGAAAGCTATAAGGTCCTTTGCGCAGGTAGGAGATTTAGAGGTTGAGTTGTTAACCTCCTATATTAGACCTATAGTACTCCTAGAGAAGAGTGAAGATTATCATCTTTCAGAGATGATCTCTCCAGGTTTGAATAATGTAGGGGTGATGTTACCCTACACGGGTTTGCATTACATGTTGTTTGATAAGGTGAAAGAACCTGCTTTCGTGATGACAAGCGCAAATTCCCCTAATGAACCAATAGTAACCGAAAACCAGGAAGCGTTTGATAAGCTAAAGTCCGTGGTCGATTATTTCCTTTTTCATAATAGGAAAATTGTTCAGAGATGTGATGACTCGGTTGTTAGAATTAGTGACATGAATAATTCTATTATAAGGCGTTCTCGGGGGTTTGCTCCTGCACCAATACATTTGGGAACGTCTAGAGATTATTGTACTCTGGGCGTTGGAAGCGAATTAAACGTAAACTCCTGTCTTTTGCTTGGAAACAGAGCTTTCCTCTCCCAGCATATAGGCGATGTTGAGAATTTAGAGACACTTTACTTCTTGAAGGATGCCACTCGTCACCTAATTAATTTAACGAAAAGCAGGGTTGAACTAATAGCTTGTGACTTGCACCCAAGATTCACTACCGCAAAATACGCCCATGAGTTAGGGGAAGAATTTAGTTGTGAGGTAATAACTGTCCAACATCACCAGACCCATGCTGCTTCACTTATGGGTGAACACAGCCTAAGCGAGATAGTAGCCATAGTTTGCGATGGAACGGGCTATGGTTCCGACGGAAAGAATTGGGGGGGCGAAATCTTTCATGGTAATTCTGAGGGTTTCCTCCGGTTGGGGCATCTCCAAGAGCAGTTTATGCTTGGGGGAGATCTGGCAACCTACTACCCCATAAGGATGGTTGCAGGGATTTTGGGAGAAGTCGCGAATATAACACCTTGGCTCTATTCTAAGGTGGAGAAACTTCCTCACGGAGAGAAAGAAATTGAGGTGATTATCAAACAGTTGGAACAGAAAAAATCACATAAAACTAGCAGTTGTGGTCGCGTACTAGATGCTGTTTCAGCCTTGTTAGGCATATGTCATGAAAGAACCTATGAAGGGGAGCCTGCGATAAAGCTTGAAGCTGTAGCTGAAAGAGGAAAGGATATTCTACATCTAAAACCAAGAATAGAAGGAAAAATAGTGAACACAACTTATCTCCTCACAGAAATCTTTGAACAGATCAATAAGTACCCCGTTGCAGACCTTGCCTTCTCTGCCCAGGCATACATTGCCCGAAGTTTAGCTCAACTAGCTTGTATGGAAGCAGAACGTTTAGGAGTCGGCAATATCGGTTTCTCAGGAGGAGTAGCATATAATGTACACATTACATCGCTTATCAAAAAGATAGCAGAAGAGGAAAAGTTTAGGTTTGTTACTAATAATCAAGTTCCACCAGGCGACGGAGGAGTTTCATTTGGACAAACAATCGCTGCAAATTTGTACATTCACAAGTAAAAACTATTTTTAATATTAACAATGATTTATAAGATACGAATAATTTCGATATAATGTGTCACTTTAAATGTGTCTTGCGATTCCTGCAAAGGTTTTAGAGAAGAAAGATAATCGAGCAAAAGTCGACTTTGGAAGTGGAGTTATTAGAGAGATAAATATTTCCCTTGTAGATGCGAATGTGGAGGACTTCGTGATTGTCCACGCAGGGTTCGCAATTCAAGTATTAGATAAGGAAAGGGCTGAAGAAACCCTTGAAATTTTAAGGGAGATGTTAAGCTTACAGGAGGAAAACCTTTCGTAATTATTTGTTATAAATCAAGTTTTTTTATTAGATGATCGTTGTACGTGATCCAAATGAAGGAAATAGTAAAAGGAGAAGGAGAAGTATTCGACATAGACCTAGAAGCGGATATTCTTAGGGCTAATGAAGAAATCGCAGAGAAAAACAAAGAGCTATTGAGAAAACATGGCGTAAAAGCCATAGATGTCATGGGTTCCATAGGCTCAGGGAAAACTTCGCTCATTTTGCAGCTTGTTAAAAAACTAAAGGAAAAACATAAAATAGCAGTCTTTAACGGCGATCTAACAACTACCATAGATTCAGATCTAATTGGAAAACAAGACGTTGAAGTTGTCCAGATAAATACTGGGAAGGAGTGCCATTTAGATGCTAACCTTGTAAAAAAAGCCTTACAAAGAATAGACCTGAATAACTTGGAACTGCTTTTTATCGAAAACGTTGGAAATCTAATCTGCCCAGTTGATTTTCCTCTAGGTTCTGAAAAGCGCGTAGTGGTCATAAGCGTAACTGAAGGCCCATATATCGCGGTAAAACATCCTTCTACTTTCATGGGAACAGATGTCGTCGCCATAAATAAGATGGATCTCGCTATGCAAATGGAAGTTAACGTCGAGAAGCTCGAGATGGATGTTAAATCAATAAATCCAAACATAAGAGTAGCAAAGATGAATTGTCGAACTGGCGATGGAATTAACGAGTTAATTCGTTACATAGATTTATGATCTTTCGCAGTTAGCTAGCTAACCAAAGTGTCAAGAAAGAAGATAGTGGCGTAAAGAATTGTTCAGATATAGAGACAAAGAAGTTGCCAAGAGCATAATAACACGATTAAAAAAATTAAACGCTAAAATTAGGATAATGCATGTCTGTGGAACCCATCAAGATACTGTTGTTCGCTATGGATTAGATTATATGTTTCAAACTTGTGGTGTTGATGTCCGACAAGGACCCGGATGCCCTATCTGCGTCACCACAGCCAGAGAATTTGAAGAAGCAGCAATCTTAGCGATGAAAGGAAAAATAGTCGCTTCTTTTGGAGATGCTGTTCGTGTACCTAGACGTGAAAGATCTCTTTTGGACCTTCGAGCAGAGGGCTGTGACGTAAGAATTGTTTATAGTATTGAAGATGCCGTAAAAATATCGAAAAAGACACAGAAGGACACGGTTTTTCTAGCAGTGGGTTTTGAAACAACCGCCCCTAGTACCGCTTCCATAATCTTAAACAAACCGCCCAACAATTTTTCAATTCTTAATTGCCACCGTTATGTACCTCCTGTATTGAATGCACTGTTAGAGATGGGTGAGCTTAAAATTCAAGGAATCATCGAACCAGGACATGTTAGTACAATAATTGGCTTAAGACCATATGAGGAACTGTCCAAGAGGTACAAGATTCCACAAGTAGTAGCGGGATTTGAACCGTTGGATATGCTTATGGGTGTTTACATGCTTGCCCTTCAAATAAAAAGAGGAGAAGCAAAGGTAGAGAACGAATATACTCGCTCTGTTAGAGATGAGGGTAATGTAAAGGCTTTAAAAGTTCTCGATGAAGTTTTTGAGCCTTATGACGTTGAGTGGCGAGGCTTTCCTATAGTGCCCAACTCGGGCATGAGACTGAGAACGGAATTTGAGGAATATGATGCGAGAAAGGTTTTTGAAGAGAATCTAAAGGACATCGAGAAAATGTCTTTTAAGAAACCTGAAGGTTGCAGGTGTGATGAAATTCTTAGGGGGCTAGTTGACCCAATGGACTGTCCTCTATTCAGAAAAGTTTGCAACCCAGACCACCCAATAGGGCCATGCATGGTTTCTATCGAAGGTTCTTGCAATATTGCACATAAATACGGCTCACGCAACTCTACCGATATACTTTAACAGATTCGCGGAACCGGATCACCAACAGGCGGTGGCATAATTCGTTTACCGCCAATACTCGTCTCAAGTACAACTTCATTAAATTTCTTAGTTGCTTCCCCTATGATCTCCGCATGTTTACCCTCTTTTGTTTCTCTAAGGGCACCTAAAACTTCTTCAGCTTTCTGAGGTACAACTGCGATAACAACTTTTCCTTCATTCCCTATCTCCAAGGGATCTATTCCCAACATTTCACAGGCTACCATAACATCTTCATTAACGGGAATCTTATTCTCATTAACAAGTATTCCAATTTTTGATTTCTCACTCCACTCGTTAAGGGTATTTGCTAAGCCTCCTCGAGTTGGGTCTTTCATGTTTACAATTCCGCCTACATTCAAGAGATTTTTTATTACCCCATTAAGAGGAGCTACATCTGAAACAATGTTACTTCCGAAATCATAACCTTCACGAAAAGATAAGATAGCCAACCCATGGTCACCCATGGTACCACTAACTAAAATTTTATCTCCTTCTGCAATATTTGAATCCAGAAGCCAATTAGCACTAAAGGGGCGACACTTCCGTATTTCTGAGAGATTCTTCTCTAAAGCTTCACTACGCTTTCCAATACCCGAGGTATTTATCATAAACCTGTCCAAAGCTTCTCTCTCAACGACCTTTGTATCACCAGTTATAACGCTTATTTGCGCCTCTCGACAAGTGTCACTCATACTTTTTAAAATTCTTTCAAGATCGTCTACGGGAAAACCTTCTGCAAGGATGAAACCTGCAGCCAGAGCGATAGGCTCTGCACCTAAAACAGCTATATCATTAACTGTTCCTGCAACAGACAACCTTCCGATATCTCCACCAGGGAAGAAAAGAGGCTTCACGGTATGAGAGTCCGATTTTAAAACAATGTTCTCGATAACAGCTGCGTCATCAAGCGCTTCAAGAGGAACCTCAGCGTTGCTTCCTCCCAACCATCTCAGTATGTAATCTTTAATTAAACTCTGCATAACTGTACCGCCTGCTCCGTGGGCTAGAGTGATTCGTCCCAAGTTGTTAACCTTCCACAGTTACATTGAATTGATTAGCCTTTAAGTTCCTTTAGTATAATTTTCGCAGCCTTAGCTCCAGCCTTCTGAACTCTTGGGTTCAACCGGTCACTAAAAGTTGAAACCTCATTAACTTTAATGCCGTAAATTACAATTTCTTTTGGCATCTTATCTGGAGCGTATTTTTTACCGAGTTCTAAAGCGGTTGTAAAATTCAAGTCATGAGAAGTGGAGAGATGCAGTGTGCTGTTGAACTCTTCAGGTTTAAGTTTGCATATTTTTCCAATTTCTTCACTTTCTGCGGTTGTGGCGTCGACAAGTATAGCTCTATCGTATCCTAATAACTCGTCTATAATCCTAAGCCCACCAATACTGACTTCTTTAATATCAATACTTTGAAATTTAGGCAAATTTTTCCTAACGAGTTGCGCCACATATATTCCTATTCCATCATCTCCAAGAATGGGATTTCCCAAACCTATCAGTAAGTTTTTCAACATATTTCCTCACAAGTTATTAGGTAAAGTTAAGTAAAAACCGAACATAATTGTGAAAAATATCCGTTCTCTATTATTTGTTCAATAAATTTTCGGTCAAGTTTCTCTAGTGCTACAACTCGGTTACTCATAACCGTCACTTGTTTTTTTATAACGTGGTTATATTTTGTGCCCATAAAACAAACTGGATTACATACAATCAATATTGAGTTTAAGCTTATCCGAAAAGTTCAAAGAGGCGAGCGTTTTCAGATTTACACGACTATTTTGACCGTCTTTATCATGCATTCGTTACCACCTACAATAGATGTTGTATCGTCACACCTAGGACATTTAAGCGTAGGATAGGAGAAATGATACATCGGATCATCCTCATACTTAACACTGCCCTCATAACCACAACTACCGCATTTAACTACGGCATCTTTTTCTTCAATGTAAAGCTTTGAGTGCTCCATTATTGTATCTTTTATTAAAAGAGCATATGAGAAGTTAATTTGCTCTATGCCAAGAACCGTAAGTTTCCCTATTACCAAATGCACCTCAGAAACCTTTTTCGCATCATGTTTTTTGGCTTCTCGAAGAACAGTTTCAACGATCTGCGTAGTTGTTGAGAACTCATGCATCTTGACTACCCTTTAAGATTTAATAGCCATACAACAAAATCAAGAAATAAACCGTTATAAACATTCATTAAAGGCGCCAATGGAAGTTAGGAAGATGCAACATAGAAAAGATGACAGACTTAAAGACCAACTTGAAAAGTGGTTGGTTAACTCAAGAAAAGTTGCTATTTTGGGAGTGGGAAGTGCCTTTAGAGGAGACGATAACATAGGTCCAACCGTTGTCCGAAATTTAAGCAAGACCAAACTCGCCAAAAACATAAAGTTATTTAACTGTGGGACCACACCCGAAAGGTTCACAAAAACAATTCAAGAGTTCAAGCCAACTCACATAATAATAATTGATTCAGCCAGATTGAACCTTAGTCCTGGAGAAGCAGATCTTATTTCAACTGACAAAATCGGGGGTCTCACTATTTCAACTCATACTTTACCTTTAAATGTCGTTGCTGATTACTTGTACCAAATTACAAAGGCAAAAATAATATTGCTTGGAGTTCAACCCAAAAGTCTTGATTTCAGCAATTGTTTAACCCCTGAACTTGAAAAAGCGGCAAGAAACATAACCGATATTTTTGTGAGCATAAACGAAATAACAAGGGGCTAAATTACGTAAAAGAAGAGCGAAAGATAAACTAGACGGATAATCAAGCGGGTATTACTGAATTTCGTAAACTAGATATAATCAGGAGATATAACTGTCTTAGATTTGAGTTGCAAGGTAGATGTACCGGATAATTAATAAAAAAGTGTTAGCTCCAAATGTAAAATCCTTGGAGATAGAAGCCCCAAGAATAGCAAGGAAACATAAGCCGGGGCAGTTCGTGATTATAAGGATCTATGAAAAAGGGGAGAATATACCTCTAACTCTCTTCGATGTAAACGCTGAAAAAGGAACTGTGTCGATTATTTTTCAGGAGGTTGGGAAAACTACCAAACTTCTGGGCTCGTTAAAAGAGGGAGACTACATTCTGAACATGGTAGGTCCTTTGGGCAAGCCTACCGAGATAAAGAAATATGGGCGAGTGATTGGTGTTGGAGGCGGTGTGGGGGTAGCCGAGCTTTACCCTGAGCTTAAAGCATTAAAAGATACTGAAAACGAAGTTGCAAGTATAATTGGAGCGCGGACAGCAGAGCTTATTATTTTAGAGAAAGAGATGAGGGCGGTCAGTGATGATTTCTACATTACCACTGATGATGGTTCCAGAGGACACCATGGTTTGGTAATCGACGTTCTCAAGGATCTCCTAAAAGGAGAGAACACCTTCAATCTGGTAATTACCATTGGACCTACAATTATGATGAAGACAGTAGCAGAGATCACAAGGCCATATGGTATACGAACTTTGGCCAACTTGAACCCAATTATGGTTGATGGAACGGGGATGTGCGGCTCTTGCAGAGCGATAGTTGGCGGAGAAACCAAGTTCACTTGTGTAGATGGACCGGAGTTTGATGCACACCTCGTTGACTTTAGTGAACTTATGACTAGACAACGGGTATATGTAGAAGAGGAGAAAATATCTTCAGAGCTTCATTCAAGCTGTGTGAGAAGGCATGAATGAATCGAAGCCAAAGCCAAAGAGAACCTTAAAGCTTAAGAGAGTTCCTTTGAGGGAACATGACCCAAAAGGTCGTATCCTTGATTTTAGGGAGGTTGTTCTTGGATATTCTTCTGAGGAAGCTATTGAAGAAGCATCTAGATGTTTGTTTTGTCCAAAAGAGCCAGTTTGTGTAAAAGGATGCCCCGTTGAGATAGACATTCCAGCTTTCATAAAACTTATTGTGGAGAAAAATTTTGATGGTGCAGCACAAAATGTAATGAAGAAGAATAGTCTGCCAGCGATCTGCGGTCGTGTATGTCCTCAAGAAGAACAATGTGAGAAGAAATGCGTGATTGGAAAGAGGGGAGACCCTGTCGCTATTGGAAAACTAGAACGATTTATAGGAGATTATGAACAACAGAAGAAAACTGAAGCATCTGAAAAGTCAAGTTTGGGTGGAAAAAAAGTTGCGGTTGTTGGTTCTGGACCAGCTGGTTTGACTGTGGCAGCAGAATTGGCAAAAGTTGGATACGAAGTTACTATATTTGAGTCGTTACATACTCCCGGTGGAGTTCTAGCGTATGGAATTCCTGAGTTCAGGTTACCCAAAAATGTGGTTCAGAGCGAAGTTGAGCGTCTCAAGGGTTTAGGAGTGAATATTGAAACTGACACAGTTATAGGAAAAACCATCACGGTGGATGAGCTTTTGGACAGTGAATTTGAGGCTGTTTTCATTGGCACTGGAGCGGGTCTACCGTACTTCCTGAAAATCCCTGGTGAAAACTTGAACGGGATTTATTCTGCAAATGAATTCTTAACTAGGATTAATTTGATGGAGGCATATCGATTTCCTGAATATGATACTCCAGTAAAGGTTGGAAAGAGGGTTGCAGTTATAGGTGCAGGGAACACAGCTATGGATGCGTCAAGATGCGCACTAAGGTTAGGGGCGGATAAGGTTTACATTGTGTATAGACGGTCTAATGAGGAGATCCCTGCGAGAAAAGAGGAAGTATTACATGCTAAAGAGGAGGGGATTGAATTTATTATGCTAGCTTATCCCATTCGATTCATTGGCGATGATAAAGGATATGTGAAAAAAATAGAGTGCCTACGAATGCGACTGGGAGAACCTGATGAGTCGGGGAGAAGAAAACCCCTGCCGATTCCAGGCTCAGAGTTTACCATGGATATTGATACGGTGGTTATAGCTACAGGCCAGGGATCAAACCCATTGGTTCCAGCCACCACGAAGGGGTTGCAAACAACCAAAGACGGGCGCATAATAGTTGAAGAAGAGACCGGAAAAACCACCAAAGCAGGGGTATTCGCTGGAGGCGATATCACGGGGGGAACTACCGTCATTGAGGCGATGGGGGCAGGTAAAAAAGCCGCAAAAGCTATAGATAAATATATAAAAACGAAGACAATATCAAATTAATCTCACCTCAATGGCTTAGTTTAAACTTAGGCATTTTGCAGTTGACAATTTAGGAGAATATAGACTTGCGGGGCATTGTACAAGTGTATACAGGCAAGGGTAAAGGAAAAACTACCGCAGCGTTAGGTTTAGCACTAAGAGCTACAGGGCACGGTTTTCAGGTTTATATGATTCAGTTTATGAAGGGCACTATGGAATACGGCGAGATCCTAAGTGCTAAAAAGTTAGATCCAAACTTTAAAATTGTGCAGTTCGGACGTCCAGAATTTGTAAATAAAAAAAACCCGGCAAAAATCGATGTTGAGCTGGCTAAGAAGGCCTTAGAACATGCAAGAGAGATTTTGATGGATCGGAAATTCGATATGGTAATCTTGGATGAGATTAATGTTGCAGTTGATTTTGGGCTTATAAGCAAGGAGGATGTGATTGAGCTGATCAAAAATAAGCCTGAAAATGTTGAATTGGTTTTGACTGGACGAAATGCTCATCCGGATATTGTTTCCCTAGCTGACTTGGTTTCAGATGTTAGGAAAATTAAGCATCCCTACTCTGAGGGATTTCACGCACGGAAGGGCATAGAATACTGAAACCCGCAGCAGCATGTTTAATAAATTCGGGATAAATTTAATTACCGCGTTTTTCTAGTCGCCGAAGCTTTGAACAAAAAGGCATGAAATTAAAAATGGAGAAAATAAAGTGGACATTTAGCATAGTAATTGCAGTTGTAATAATTATTGCGGGTGTATCAGGTTACTTTTTAACTTTCAGCCCTTCAACGGAGGAAGAAAACAGCAGATCATACGCAGTCCTGGGTGAACCTGCACCTGACTTCACTGTAATGAGCTTGGATGGAGAAAAAGTCTCATTAAGTGACTTTCGTGGCAACATAGTTGTTCTTGACTTCATGGCAACCTCGTGTCTTCAGTGTAAATTAGAAATGGAACATTTGAGGCAGATACATTCTAAGTATAGCGGTGAGGGAGTTGTGTTAATCTCTGTTGATATTGATTACTCAGAATCACTTGATCAGATACGAAGATTTAAGGAAGCGTTTGGAGGCCAATGGTTGTTTACGTTAGATGTTAATGCACAGACGGGCATTAGATACCAAATTCCGATACTTCCGACAGTCTACATCATCGACCAAGATGGAGGGGGCATACA
>JBDRNN010000118.1:0-10038 GCA_043811145.1 Candidatus Bathyarchaeota archaeon | reverse complement strand
CTTTGTTCCAAGAGATATAGAACGAAACAAAATTGTTCAAATGTCAATTTACGGCGCAGAAATCATAGCCATAAAGGGAACATATGATGACGCTAACAGGCTAGCTACTCAAGCTGCAGAGATCTATAACTGGGCTTTGGTTAACATAAATGTACGCCCATATTATGTCGAGGGATCAAAAACCCTAGCTTATGAGGTTTGTGAGCAACTCGGATGGATTCCACCCGACCGTGCGATAGTTCCGACAGCCAGCGGAGCCCTTCTATGCGCACTCCACAAAGGGTTTGATGAATTTCACAGACTTGGCCTAATCGAGAAAAATGAAGTTAAGCTATGTAGTGCACAACCTTTTGGATGTTCCCCCGTTGTGACTGCCTTCAAATCCAAATCCCCCGATGTTTCCCCAATCGAGTATCCGAAAACTGTAGCCAAAAGTCTAGCCATAGGCGATCCAGCCGATGGAAAATATGCCTTAAAGAAAATCAATGACAGCGGAGGTGTAGCTGAATCTGCTACTGATGCTGAAATAGTTGAAGCTATTCAACTCCTAGCCAAGACAGAAGGCATATACACTGAACCGGCTGGAGGCGTTGTAATCGCGGTTTTGAAGAAGCTTGTTGAACAAAACGAGATTTCCAAGGATGAAAAAGTTGTATGCTATATTACGGGCAATGGGCTTAAAACCCCTGAAGCTACATCGACCAAGTTTCCTAAATTGATTGAAATTGAGCCCGACTTAGATGCACTATCAGCAGTAATAAGTTAAAGATAGACATGCCAAGTCAATGAAGGCTATTTGAATTTTAAAAACGAAGCTTCTAAACTTAGATGAGGAACATTGTTAAGATTTAATCTAGTTTTTTGCCCATTTCAGAGGCATTTTCACCATCGAAGTAATAGCTTGAAATTTCTTTGATAAAACTATATCCGAGTTTTTCATAGAGTGCTATCGCATTACTATTACTGGGTCTAACTTCAAGATAGGTTTCGGAACAGCCATATCGTTTTGATTCATCCAAGGCGACCATCATGATGTTTGTGCCTAAACCTTTGCCCCTGTGTTCAGGCAGGATTGCAATAGAGACCAGATGTCCTTTCTTTGCGAACCTTAGCCTGTTAATCTCGGAGAAACCGCTCTCAATTCTAAACATAACATAACCTACAACTTTGGCATCATGTTCAGCTACAATAAAAGTGTTAGGATAAACCCTATACAATTCAAGGTAAAAATTTATGGAATAGTTCTCTGGAAGACAATTTAGGTTTATGTCCATAACCTGCCTCACGTCTTTCTCCGTGAATCTTCTTATTTTATAGTTACGAGGAGGCTTTGGTTCAATATTCATGTTAACTATCCCTTTTTTTAATAATGTTTAAAGAAGCGAATTACGTATAAGCCACATATGCATACTTAACAGGATTATTAGTTTTCCGTCAATTCTCTTCGGTAATTTCAAGCGTTGTTCAAATTAACTGTCCTATAATGGCGCTTGCTCAAGAATAGGCAAGGTTACCTGGCCTTTAGGGATGATCCAGACTTTTCCATTTCTACCAACTGATCTGAAGGCGGTTTGTAAAGCTTCATTAACACTTTTAGCAGCTCTAATTTTGAAAACTCCACTTACCATAAATTCAGGCATTGATGACACAAGTGTAATTCGCTTTTTTTCCAACGCCCTCAGCAACAAGAAAGCTGCGTGACTGCCAACAACAAAGTTTTTCTTTATTTCGCTTCGAATATCACCGAAGGATTTGAATCGAGTCATCCAATTAATGAAGTTGGAATTTCCATGTCCACGAGAACATTCGGCAACCAAAATTATCATGCCACTATCTTTAACTATGTCTACCGCATGCTCGATGCTTTCTACTGCATGATATAGATCGCAGTCATATTGAGGAGCACCGGGGCTAACAATAACTATGTCGGCAAAGCGGGTAACTGAAATCTTATAGATTGAATCATAGAGTTTAATTCCCTCTGAAAAGACGCTTTTCATATTACCCGCGAAAGCTTTGACAACATCATTCATCTCGTCCGTAACTGCATTAAGTGCGAAGTCAATTTTTACAAAAGAAACCGTTTCCTTCATGTCAAGATAAACAGAATTATTTTCTAAATCAACGTTAGAAGACTTGAGATCCGCGATTAATCCGTGATTGTGGCGAAGTGTTTTTGCTCCTCCAACGGATAAGACAGTTTGTCCATCTCCCTCATAGCCAACATAGGGGTGAGAGCGTATGTAACCTGTTAGAATTTTTACGTCTGCTTCAACAAATATTCTGTTCAGCATCACGTGAGTTTTATATTGAGTTACACCTACTTCAACCAGATCACTTGAGTTGTGATTGTGAACTACGGTTGATATTCTATTGTAAATGTCCTCACCGAGGATTCTTTTTGCTTCTTCAGAAGTGATTGGTTCAGTCACGGAGCCTAAAAGTATCGTTATTGTGGAATCATCGATTCCAGCACCATTTAGCTCTCCAAGAAGTTGTGAAACCATTAGTTTAGTGTGTGTTGACTTGTTTTCAACAACGATGGCCACTTTCATCCCGGGTTTTACAAGCTCGCCAAGCCTTGGGCTGTTTATCGGGTGTTCTAATGCGTATTTTATTTCCTCGTCAGGGTTCGATGTCTCAGGTTTATTTTTAGGCTCAACGGTTCCTAGGAAATTTTCAGGGGGAACGGTTACACAAACTTCGGTTGAACCATAAGGAAGCCAAATCTCAACCATTCAAATGAACCTCCGTATAACATAACTCTATTACATAAACTCCAAGATTTAACTATAGCAAGTACCATAAAATAGGTTTGGATGAATATATTCCAAGGGTTGAATTGTGGTTAACAAAACTAGCTCAACAGAGTCGCAGTCATTTGCACATATTCTGTGGAAAACAGGTGCGATAAAATTTGGAAATTTCAAACTGACAAGCGGGAGGCAAAGCCCATACTACATTGACCTAAGGGTTATTCCAAGTTTCCCATCTGCTTTCCAAAAGATAATTCACATCTATGCCAAATTAGCATTCAAGGCAGGATTAGATAACTATAAGACCGTGGTAGGTGTCCCCACAACAGGTTTAGTTTACGCCTCAGCTTTAGCTTACAAGATCAAAAAACCCCTAATCTACGTCCGAAAGAAGGAAAAAAAGTGGGGAGGAGAAAGAAAAATAGAAGGTGCATTAGCCAAAGGGGAAGCTACGCTTTTGATTGATGATATATTAACGACGGGCAAATCAATCTTGGAAGCTGCTGAAACAATAAAGTCTGAAGGTGGAATCGTAAAGGATGCATTAGTTTTGGTAGATAGAGAAGAAGGGGGATCACGCAACATTCTATCTAAAGGAATAAAGTTAACCTGCTTTTCAAAGATAAGTGAAATTGCGAAGAACCTTCATGAAATGAATAAAATTACAAATGAAAGATTTGAAGGTATCTGCAAGCATGTTAAAAAAAAGAGAACGTGGGATAACGCTGTTAAGAGAAAAACTAAGATAACAATAAAATATAACCATGTTTTATCCAGAACCATAAGGCAAGAGAAATTGAGCGATACACATCATATCAGACATGTATACATGGATCATGCTGCAACAACTCCAGTAGACCCTGAAGTTGTCAAAACTATTTCCTCATGCCTAGCAGAGTATTTTGGAAACCCATCAAGTCTATATGCTATTGCTAGAGAGTCTCGTCAGCTAATAGAAAAAGCTCGTCAAGAGATTGCTGACTTAATTAATGCTAAGAAGGAGGAGCTAATCTTCACTTCAGGTGGAACCGAATCAGACAACATAGCCATCAAAGGCATAGCTTATAATAACAGAGATTACATCAAAAAATTTGAAGGACCCCACATAATTACGAGCGCCATCGAACATCCAGCAGTGTTGGAAACCTGCAAACACCTTGAGAAACTAGGGTTCAAAGTAAGATACCTCCCCGTCGACAAGCATGGTCAAGTGAGCTTAACAGATCTAGAAAGCGCCATTGGGAAAGGCACTTTTCTTGTCACGATAATGCATGCTAATAACGAAATTGGAACTATTGAACCAATCGAGGACCTATGTAAAATTTCGAAAGAAAAAGGAGCAGTATTCCACACTGATGCCGTTCAGTCGGTTGGAAAGATACCAGTTAAAGTAGACAAACTGAATGTTGATTTACTTTCCATCTCATCCCACAAAATCTATGGGCCGAAAGGCGTTGGAGCACTCTTCATCAAGAAGGGAACACCTATCGAATCTTTAATTCACGGCGGAGGTCATGAGCAAGGATTAAGACCCGGCACCGAGAATGTTCCAGGCATAGCGGGCTTGGGCAAAGCAGCAGAATTAGCAAAAATGAGACTGGATGAAAACATTCAACGCTTGACTAGATTGAGAGATAAATTGATTAAAGGTGTTTTAGAAGAGATTGAAGCGACGCATCTAAATGGACATCCTACCCAGAGATTGCCAAATAATGCACATTTTAGTGTTACAGGAATCGATGGGGAAGCTTTGATCTTAGATTTAGATGAAAAAGGAATAGCTGCTTCGACAGGTTCAGCCTGTTCCTCAATGCAACTTGAACCTTCTCATGTTTTGATGGCTATCGGTCTGAATGAAGTTGAAGCTCACGGTTCTCTTAGACTCACTTTGGGTAGGAGGAACACAGACGAAGACGTTGAGTATGTTTTAACTATTTTACCCAAAGCTGTTGAGAGGTTAAGAGGGATGTCGCCTCTCTGGGGTAAGACATTAGATCTGTCGAATACAAAAAAATGTTAAATTTGTTGCCTATCGCCTTCCACATACGCAAATTAGCCCAGTTAAAAAATTAAATTATTGGAGTCCTAAAGTGTTGAGTAATGAAAACGTGGAGAGTTATTGATACTGGTTATCTCAAAGCCTCAGAGAATATGGCTCTCGACGATGCCATTATAAAATCTCTAGCTTCCAATATTTCTCTAAACACATTACGTTTTTTGCAGTTCTCGCCACCCGCCGTCCTAGTTGGATACCATCAAGCGGTAGAACATGAAGTTCGTGTCGAATTTTGTAGAAGAAACGGAATAGAAATAAACAGAAGAATTACAGGCGGAGGGGCCATATTTTTGGATGAGAAGACACTTGGATGGGAAGTATTTGCCAAAAAATCTGATTTCAAGTCTCACTTTCGAAGAGAAGATCTTTACCGAGAGATATGCGAAGCGGTTATTCAAGGTTTGAGTGTACTGGGTGTTGATGCATCATTCAGACCTAAAAACGATATTGAAGTGAAAGGCAGAAAGATATCCGGCACTGGAGGAACTGAGCTGGAAGATGTTTTCCTTTTTCAAGGAACATTGTTGATTGACTTTGACATCGAAACTATGATAAAGGCTCTGAGAATTCCAATCGTGAAACTCAAGGATAAGGAGTTGAATTCAGCCAAAGAGCGAATAACTTGTCTCAAATGGGAGCTAAATTCTTTGCCTAGCCTAAAGAAGATTAAAGCAGCTTTAAAACTAGGCTTCGAGAAAATTCTAGGAGTTAAACTTGCTACTGGGAAGCTAGTTACAACAGAGAGGGAACTCTTCAACGAGGCTTTAGGTAGATTCAGGTCCACAGATTGGATTTACGCGGAGAGACGACCTCTAAGCGAGGCAGTTGTGGTTAAAGCAGTCGATAAGACAAAAGGAGGACTTATCAATGTGTCCTTAGCAGTGGACAGAAGGTTAAAAATTATTAAAAATGCTCTCATTACTGGAGATTTTTTTGCCTATCCTTCCAGAGCAATTCTAGATTTGGAAGCTGATTTAAAATACACTGGCTTTCACGAGGGGGAAATTAGAAAAATCGTCTGTAATTTTTTTATGGAAAAAAGGGTTAAAGTTTTAGATATAGATCCTGAAGATTTTGTAAAAGTAATTTTAAAAGCAATTTCTAAAACCAGCTATGGCAAGTTTGGAATCACCCCCGCAGAAGGAAATTATATTTACCCCATTGCTGGGAATGGAAACGAAATTCTAAAAGGAGGCTTCAAACATTTGCTTCTGCCCTACTGTGCAAAGTTACCCACCTGCGAATATCGCAAGATAGAGGGCTGTATTAAGTGCGGAAAATGCACTGTTGGCCTAGCCTGTGACTTAGCTGAGAATTCTGGAATCAAAGTTACCACAGTTCAAAACTTTGAACATTTGATGATGATTTTGGATAGTTTCAGAGGGGAAGGCGTCAAAAGTTATGTGGGATGCTGTTGTGAAGCATTTTACCATAAGCATCAAGACGATATGGAGGAAAAGGGCATACCTAGTGTCCTCATAGCGATAGATAACCAAACATGTTATGATTTAGGAAAAGAAAAAAGTGCTTTAAATGGTGATTTTGAAGGTTTCATGGAGCTTAAAATGGATCTGCTAAACAAGGTGATAAAAGGAAAAACAAGCCGAGTGGAGGTAGCGAAATAAAAGATTGTACTATGACGTTGTTGTCATTGGCGCTGGTCCAGCTGGCGCCACGTCGGCTTTTAGATGCTCAAAGTTAGGTTTCAAGGTTTTACTTATCGAGAAGGGTGACAAACAGAGGTGTAAGCCTTGTGGAGGATTGCTTACTCCAGTCTGCTCAGATTACTTCAGAGAAGTTTTTGAAGCTGATTTTCCAGATGAAGTTTTTTCCAACCCTAAACTACTAGGCATATATTTAGTCCCCCCAAGTGGGAGAAGAAATGCTGGAAAAATAAGAAAATACAACTTAACCAATATCCGGAGAGACAAGTTTGACTTTTGGATGTCTACTATAGTGGAAAAACAGAGAGTAGAGATTCAATATAGAACCGAACTTGTAGATTTTAAGAACCTGGATGATAAAATTCTAGTCGAAATCCGAAATGGAGAGAAAGTTCAACGACTTTATACTCGATATTTAATTGGTGCTGACGGAGTTCACTCAAGGGTGCGAAACATTTTGTATAAGGGAGTTAAGTTCGATACAATCACAGTTTTGCAGGAATATTATAAAGCACGAGGAGATTTTGAAAATTCATTTCATTGCTTTTTTCAGGGAGAAATTTCACCAACTTACGCTTATGTTATTCCAAAAGATGGCCTCTATCTTGTTGGCCTTGGTGTAAAAGAAAGATCGTCTTCATCAATAGCTGACCATGTAAGGAAGTTTAAAGCATGGTTAAAAAGAGAGTTCTCATTTGAGGAAATTTCATTTGTCAGAAAGGAGGTTTGGAAGATTCCTTTCTGTTATCCGTTGCTGGGTGAAGGTAATGTTATTTTGGCAGGCGATGCAGGTGGGTTCTGTAATGCTTTAACGGGTGAAGGAATCCGTTATGCTATCGAGAGTGGAGTTGAGGTAGGTTTAGCTTTCAAGGAGCTTGGCAAATCAAATATGCCCTTGGCTTCAATCTACTCTAAAAGAGCTGAATGGATAAGCACTTTCATTCGAAGAACTCATGATTTTGCAGCCAAGATGACTGACGAGGAACGTGAGAAATACGTTCAAATGGATCTAGCCCGTATCCCCTTCGTATGATCGACAGGTAGCAAAGAAAATGAGGAAACAAAGGTTTACGAGTGAATTGTTTTAATTTCCCAGTTTAAGATCTTCTCAAAATTACTATAGGATAATGTTCAATGGAATCCAGCATCGCCCAAGTTACTTTAGTCAAACCTACATTGAACTTTTCAGCCATATCCCAAACGGTTTTACCTGCTCCGCATCCTCTCAGATGATGAACAGATTCAGATAGATCTAAAGCCTCCTCTATCGTCAAGGTTCCCAAGGGGAATATCGCTTTCGGGGTAGAACGTGGTCGAAATTTAAAGAATCTTCCTAGCAAATATAGAATAAATCCTCCTTTACAATGAATGCCCTCAACATTCGTTCTAGTTGGTGAGAGATGCAATCCTCTGAATGAATAAGTCTTATCAGAATCAACTATCAAAACGGTAACATTTTTGCCAGTCTCCATTAATATACACTTGAAGATCTTTTTAGCCTCAGAGGTTGGATCTCGAAGAGGGAGACATGAATAAGACTGAGGAAGGTTCGAAACATCTATCCCGCCCTCAGACCCAAACCGTAAGGCTTGGAGAAATCCGACTTTGATAAGTGCGAGCTGTTTATGACGAGCCCCCAAGTTAACAGGGTAATTTCTAATTCTTTCTATGGTTTGTCTTTTAAGGCGACATGAGACACCAAAAAGATACCCCCATAGGACCCTCATCCAAAATTTTGCGAGAAAACTAGCTGAGGCCCCCGGAGTTATTATGCTTTCATCAACTATGTTTCCTTGTGCAACGGAAATTGCTTTCTCAGAAACAACAAGCATGTCTCCTTCTTTGATTATTTTACTGATGGAGTCAACTATCTCTTGGAGATAATCAGTGTGTATTCTCCAGTATTTTGTTTTGATCCTTTTTACTTTAAATCTAAATTTTATCCCCACATAGTTTAACAGTTTTAAAAAAAATAATCTTGAAGTTTCTTAATGTTCACTATTAGATAAACTCTAATAATACACTCATTTCATACATTTTTCCATTATTTTCGCTTTTCCTAATCTAAGAATGAGCATTTTCCTTTCAAATCTTTTTGGGATAAAAGAAGATCATTTATTTGTTGTAGTATTTGTTCAATTTCTTCTTTCAAAGATCTATACATCTCACTTAAGTTATGATATTCACGAAATTCTGAGCTATTAAGTGCTGAACTCCAGACTTGATAAAATTTGTAATGTAACTTCACAAGTTTGAGTGTCCTACCCCAATTTTCTTCAGCGATCTCTAATTTTCTAAAAAGCATACCCCTTAAGAAAGCATTGTAAGCATCTTGAGATAATGAACTGCCTGGACTAACATATGCGCCACCTGTTTTAGTCCACGCATCATCCATTTCCTTTCCCCATTTAACAAAAATTTGGTCAAGAAAATTGAGCATGTCTTTTTTGAATTCCTTTACCTTCCCAAGGATGTTTTCAAAATTTTCGAGATTTTTATAAAATTCAGAATAAATGTTTCACGACTGAAGTTCGCATGATGCCTAGCCAACATACTTCTAGGAACGCTACCAAAGTGCTAAAAAGGGTACGTGATGACAACTGGCAACTTACCCAGCTATTTTGCGCAATTAGTACAAAGGACTTTTTTTCTGAAGAACTTATGCTTTTCAACCGTGCAGTTTTTACATATTTCTTTTCCACAACTACTACAAACCATTACACCGCTACATTCAACGCAGAAATTGTTACCGCAAATTTGACAAACGTGACTATGATCTTTACATAATGATACGTTACATATTTCGCAATGCAAAGTATGCTTTTCACACATTAACCGTCCACATTGACATCTTTGAATATGCTTATCACAAAATAATTCACCGCAGTACTCACATTTCAAAATTGGATGATGACCGCAATAAATTTCATGGCAAACCTTACACTCAATAGAATGGCTTGAACATACGACCGTTTTACAGATTTTGCATGAGTGCGTGTGCTTTAGGCACATAACGGTTCCACATTCGCAAATTGAACCAACTTGGATATCGTTCTTACACTCGACACATTTTCCCCATATTCCTTCACCTGTTTCTGGATTCCACTCAACATAAATTTCTTTAGAATTCAGGATGATCGTTCCAGAATATCTTGAGGTATAGCACAACCAACCAATTTGTTTATAAACTTCATTCACTGTGCATGACTTCAACGCTGGTTGAAACTTGATATAAATATCTTTCGTAATTTGGTCTTTTTCGTTTTTATAGGATTCTATTTTTCCTTTAACCCTTTCGATCTTATCGGTTTTTGTCTTTATTCCAAAATTGATACTGACCTTTTTCTTTTTCTTTGAATTGATCTGTTGAGTTATTCTCGTAGTTGGTTGAGCTGAATGAGTTCTATATGATCTATCTTGTTCTAAGTTTTTTATTTCCTGATCTAGTTCTATTGATTCGTCTTTTAATGCATCTACCGAATCTTTCAAATTGTTTAAATCTATTGACAGCAATTTTATGTTTTGGTCAATCTCTCCTGTTGCTTTCGAGTTTTCTTTTTCT
>JBDRNN010000117.1:0-3211 GCA_043811145.1 Candidatus Bathyarchaeota archaeon | reverse complement strand
AGAGGTTGCAAAGGGAGTTTTTAAAATGACTTGCTCAGAAGGTTATCATTTAGAAAGAGTTACGACTGAGTATCCTCGGCTCAAATACATCTGTGTAAAAAACCCAGGTTAGTTAGACTATTTACTACATTTTTTTAGACTAAACATATTAATACTTGATGCACCTAGAGGGGACTAGGTGACTACAAGTGGAATACAAGCAAGTTAAGATACCCAAACCGCTGTCGGATAGATTTGATAACATCTCACGGTATTATGGATACCGTAGTTTTTCAGAGTTTGTTATCGATCTAGTCCGTGATGGAGTCTCAACGTTAGAGACGCGACATGAGCTAGTAGAATATCAGGAGAAACATAAAGATGACCATGATTAGACTATGTCCTTTAAAAGCGATGGCCCCATGCTGGAAAGAAAAATGCGCTTGGTACTTGGTTCATAGCAAACAATGCTGCCTACCGTTAATTGCTAGTGAAATACAGAAAATTAGAAAGGATTGGATAAAGTGATTCATTATGAGCTCTTCTTCTTCTACATCGCTGGGTATAAACCTAAACACGTTATCAAAGATTTTGGCTACAGCAGAGGGACAGCCTATCGCTTCTATCATATTTACCGTGAAGCGAGAATTCGAGCTAGAACAGTCATTGAAGATAGAAATTCTGTATCTCCCCAGAGAGAAAAAAAACCAAATACCCTAGACTATTTGATAGATGAAATACCTAGTCTCGGCTTAGGGGAATTGAACAGATTGAAAGGAATTATAACGCGAAAACAAAAGGAACTGAAAACCTCGGAGAAAGCACTATATATAGAGATAGAGAGAGAGAGAGTCAACACACACACCAAACGGAAGGAAAACCATGACTTGTAAATACTTGAGCGAAAAGCAGATTTGTTATGCTCCGGGAGAGGATCCACTCGGAAAGCCTCGGAGATGTATAGATATTCCCTTAAAGGAATGTCAATATGAGAAGGCGAAACCATGACGCTTGAGCAAGACATTAAAGACTTAAAAGCATACATTAGAGGGTATCAGCAAGCGGTAAAAGACATTGTGGAGGTTTTGAAAGAATGACAAAAAAAGATCCAAACATCATGCTGCTGATCAAGAATGTTGATATGGAGTTGATGCAGAAGATTCAAAAGGTGATCAATCAGCATAATGCTGTTAAGAGGGTTGAAAGTGGTAAAGCGTGAAACTAGGGTTACTGACGGAGCAACATTAAGGAAAAGTAGGCTTATGGGTATGTATCGTTTCATTGAGGATTCTGACGGAGCAAGCACAAAAACCATTCAGTCTTTCATGTTGATGAACTATGGCCTCAAGTTTAAGACGACAACGGACTATATCCACGAATCAAGTCTTGCGGGTTCTCTAGTGCTTTCGCAGTCCGGGGAATGGATTATCTCTAAGGACTTTAAGAAATATCTGCAGTAAAAATCTCCTCAATTTCCTCTCCTTTTTCTATTCCATGACTTAAACCTTTTATATTTCTTATTCCATACTATCTAACGTCTTTAAGCGTGGTTTGAACGTGGATTTAGCGGTATTAGGCAGCTTTCTAGCAACTTGCGGTAGTTTAGCAGGGCTATTTTTTGCAATTTATACAGTTAGGAAGATGAACAGCAAACTGGAAGTGTTTGAGGAAATCGCTGCTAGTGTAGGTGGGCTTTTTCGTTATGAGGAAGATTCAGAGGGGAAACCCATGATTGACGCTAGATTAGGCAAAATAATCTCAACATTCAGCAGTGGCATAGCTCAAAGTCTCAAGATGAGTCTGTTAGGATCACTATCGGGCCCCGCAAGACTTGATAAAGGGCTTAAAGGTGCTATGGCTCAAGACATCGTGGAGCAGAAGATGCCTATGGTAAATTTGATCGGAGATTTTCTCGGTTTTAACACTAAAAAGTATATTGGCAAGCATCCAGAAGCCATGATGCAGCTAGGTTCAATGATAGCTCCTATGCTGGGAAACATCAAGTTAGGTGGGGGTTCAAATCCTCGATCTGGGAATGATGGTGTAGGTTATGGCACGTAAAGGTTTACCGAAGAGTATCATTAAGAAGTATGGTATTAGCAAGAAAGCATGGGCCGTGTTTCGTGGTCAAAAGAGCAAGAGCTCTACCCCTAGAACGTCTAAAACGTCTAGAAAGGTGAAAAAAGTGGCGAGAAGAAGGTATTCAAGAAAAAGAAGTCGTAGACGTGGCGGAATGACTATTCCTTTAGCTCCTATCGCTGGATTAGCTGCTGGCTTAGCAATTCCAATTCAACGTATAATAGACGGGGATGTACCTTTAGCTATGCGTGATATTTGCAGAAATTACACAGGTTGGGATACTATGAACAATCGTTGGGATTATGAAGCGTTGAAAAATGGTTTACTTCCTCTAATTGCTGGTGCTATGGTTCATAAGTTTGTAGGTGGGGCTCCGTTGAACGTGAACAAAATGTTAGCTGCTGCAAAGATTCCATTCATAAGAATCTAGGTGGTTTACATGGGATACCGATTTGCGAAAGTTCAAGGACCAACTGATAGCGTAGCTCAAGTAGTGGCTGACGGAAGACTAAAAACTCAGATTGGCAGCACATACACTATCCCTCCTGGAGGCCCTTTCCACATTCATAAATTGCTTGTGGCTAAGGGTAACGTGGTCAATGCGAAAGAGTGTGCGGGCATTGTTGAGATCAAAGTATCCAGTGTAGATGGAACTTTTGAATATGCTTACGGCAATGGCAGTGGTGGAGCAACAAATAGTGCTCAAAATGGACCTGCAGAACCGATCGATTGTAGAATTCCAGCGCCTAGCGGTTCAGAACTGAAAATCTATGTGAACGATGCAGAAATAGCGAAAGACGTTACTATAACTTGCATTTTCTGGGATGGAATACAAAGAGTTGATAGCTATGCTTGCGGTGGAGGAACTTTTGATTGCACGGCCGACACAGAATTATCATTAACAGCGATGACGATCCTAAAAGCTGGAAAAATAAAGCAGATCAGATTTGCGGGTTCAGTGATTGCGGATGCAGAAGCGGGTTCAGCTAAGCTAGTGGTTGATGTTCCCGGGGAAGGTTATCCTCAAGAATTCGCTGTTGGCAATGGGCCAGGCGGAGCAACTCTAGGTGGAGCACAATGGGCCGACGTTATCGATGTTGACATAGGAGTCGGTCGAGGCGTTATCCCAATCAACACAAAAGTCACGATCAAA
>JBDRNN010000116.1:0-17134 GCA_043811145.1 Candidatus Bathyarchaeota archaeon | reverse complement strand
CTTCAAAACGAAAGATGCCACGATCTACGTTGGGAACAGAGTTGCTTTTGGATATATCGAAGAATATAGAATTAGGAGAGCTGAAACGGTTATCGATAGAAACTTCCTGCCTCATATCGGAAGAAGCTCCAGTAAGCGTATAGAAAAAGCCTACTACCTTGCCGAGATCGCAAATAGAGTTATAGAATTAAAGCTAGGTATTAGACAACCTGGCGACAAAGACCATTATGCTAATAAAAGGTTAAAGTTAGCGGGAGACCTCCTTTCAGACCTGTTTAGGCTAACTTTTCGTAACCTATGTCGAGACATGAAATACCAATTGGAGAAAACAAGTTTAAAAAGAGTAGGAGCTTTAGGGGCTATTAGTTCTGCAGTGAGACCGGGTATACTCACTGAAAGGATTCAACATGCCTTAGCTACTGGAAACTGGGGTAGAGGAAAAGTAGGAATCACTCAGTTGCTGGATAGGACAAACTATATCTCTATGCTTAGTCATCTAAGACGTCTTCAATCTCCACTTAGTCGAAGTCAACCTAACTTCGAAGCTCGAGACTTACATGCTACTCATTGGGGCAGGCTATGCCCTAGTGAAACCCCTGAAGGATCGAATTGTGGACTCGTTAAAAACCTTGCCCTTTCCGCATCAATATCCACTGGTGAAAATCCAGAGAAAATTAAGCCCATCATATATAATTTGGGAGTTGTAGAGTGTGAGAAAGCAGATGATTCCATTAGAGTCAATGGAGCGAAAGTTTTCTTTGGCGGGTCTCTGGGTTACTGTGCAGATCCAGTTGAATTCGTAACTCAAATAAGAGAGCTGAGAAGAAGAAGAGAGATCAGTCCAGAAGTAAATGTGGCTTTCTATGAAAGTAAATCAAAAAAATCTCCACTAAGAGAGGTCCATGTAAACTTTGACGGTGGTAGAGTTAGGCGCCCCTTGATTATCTGTAAGAATGGTAAATCTTCACTTACTGATGTGCATATAAAAAAGTTGATCGATGGTGATCTTCATTGGGAAAACTTAGTTGAGGATGCTATTATCGAGTATTTAGATGCCGATGAGGAAGAAAATGCGTATGTCGCACTTTATTCTGTTGACTTAACATCAAAGCACACACATCTTGAGATTGACCCTCAGAGCACCCTAGGCATATGTGGCTCTGTAATTCCTTATGCCGAGTATAACCAGTCCCCGCGAAATTCTTATGAAGCAGCTATGGCCAAGCAGGCGCTTGGAATATATTTAACAAACTTTCATCTAAGATCTGACTCAAGATCTTATGTCTTAAATTACCCTCAACTACCTTTAGTCGAGACCAACTCCATGGCCATTACAGGCTATCTTGACAGACCTTTAGGACAGAACTACATAGTGGCTGTTTTATCTTTTCAAGGATACAACATGGAAGATGCCATAATTTTTAATAAATCATCAGTAGAGAGAGGTTTAGCAAGATCAATTTTCTTCAGAGTTTATGAAGCAGAATCAAAGCAGTATCTAGGTGGGGAGAAGGATCGTTTTGAGTCACCTGAACCGAACACTAGAGGCTTTAGAGGAGAAGACGGTTATAGATTCTTAGAGGTCGATGGTGTTGCAAATATTGAAGCTGAAGTTTCAGGCTCAGATGTTTTGGTTGGCAGAACAAGTCCGCCTCGTTTTCTAGAGGAATATAAAGAGTTTGAAGTTAAAGGTCCAACTAGGAGAGATACCTCTGTAACTATTAGACCTTCTGAAAAGGGAGTGGTTGATACCGTTTTCATAACTGATACTTCCCAAGGAAATAGAACAGCCAAAGTAAAGGTTAGAGACATAAGATCGGCTGAGCTTGGGGATAAATTTGCATCTAGGCATGGGCAGAAAGGCGTCATAGGGATGCTTTTTCCCCAAGAGGATATGCCTTTCAGTGAAGATGGTATAGTTCCAGACATTATAATCAATCCTCATGCTTTCCCATCGAGAATGACTATAGGTCAATCTTTTGAAGCTTTGGCTGGCAAGGTAGCCTGTATGAGAGGGAAGCCGGTTAACGGTACACCCTTTAATAATGAAAATCCTGAGGAATTAAAGAAGGCATTAACCAATCTAGGTCTACATTATGGGGGTAGAGAAATTCTATACAATGGGTTTACTGGCGAAAAATATTCAGCAGATATTTTTGTGGGTGTGACTTACTACCAGAAGCTCCATCATATGGTAGCGGATAAGATACATGCTAGGTCTAGAGGTCAAGTCCAAATGTTAACTCGGCAACCAACCGAGGGTAGAGCTAGAGGCGGAGGATTAAGATTTGGAGAGATGGAACGAGACTGTTTAATTGGTCATGGGGCAGCGATACTTCTTAAAAACCGGCTCCTCGATGAATCTGATAAATGTACAATGCTTGTTTGTGAGACGTGTGGTCTCATGGCTTACTATGACCAAAGGCAGCGAAAATATGTTTGTAACGTCTGTGAGGAAAGCGCGGTTATTACACCTGTCATAGTTTCTTATGCCTTTAAGCTTTTGCTCCAAGAATTAATGGACCTAAGCATAGCACCTAGACTTGTTTTGAAGGAGAGAACATAATGTCCTTTGAAGTTGACGAAGAAGTAACGAAAGTAATCAGTAAAATAAAATTCGGTACACTTTCCCCACAAGAACTTAGAAAACTCTCAGTTGTTGAAGTAACGGAAGCAGATACATATGATGAAGATGGAGCCCCAATAGTCTCAGGGTTAATGGATGATCGTCTAGGAACATTAGAACCTAGAGCAAGATGCAAAACCTGTGGAAATGTGGCAGCCAAATGCGCGGGTCATTTTGGTCACATTGAGTTGGCCACTCCTGTAATTCAAATTGGTTTTGCGAAACTTATCTATGAGTTTCTTTCACTTTTCTGCAGTGAATGTGGCAGAATCCTTGTTCCAGATAAACGAATTGAAGAAGCTAAAGCTAAGATAGAGAAGGCCAAACAGGAAATCGGAATTGAACCCTTAAAAATTTACGCCGAAGTGAAGCATGAAGCAAAAAGCAACACAAGATGCCCGCATTGTATGAAAACTCAGAGTCCAATAGAGTTTAGTAAGCCAACAACTTTTTATGAAGTAACAGACGAGGGCACACGTCCTTTAGATCCTTCAACAATTCGTGGGAGACTTGAACTCATACATGACGAGGACCTTCCTCTGTTAGGTTACGATCCTAAAGTAGCTAAGCCCGAGTGGATGGTTTTACAGGTTCTCCTCGTTCCCCCTATATGTGTTAGACCCTCCATAGTTTTGGAGTCGGGCATAAGGTCTGAGGATGATCTAACCCATAAGTTAGTTGACATCATAAGGATAAGCCGTCGCCTTAGAGAGTACGCAATCGAAGGAGGAGCGCCCCCTCTCATTTTCCATGAACTCTCAGATCTGCTCCAGTATCATACCACTACATATTTTGATAATGAGACCTCAGGGATTCCACCTGCCAGGCATAGATCTGGAAGGGCACTGCGAACAGTTTCACAAAGGTTAAAGGGCAAAGAAGGTAGGTTTAGAAGCAATCTCTCAGGTAAAAGAGTAGATTTCTCAGCTCGAACTGTAGTGTCTCCTGATCCTAACCTGAGTATCGATGAGGTAGGGGTGCCTACTGAAATTGCAATGCATCTAACCTATCCTGAAGTTGTAACCGAATGGAATATAAAAGAAATGCGTAAACTTGTGGAAAATGGTCCGTTTAGTTATCCTGGTGCACTTTATGTAATTAGACCTGATAACAAACGTATACGATTAGAGTTTGTTACTGAGCGGAGTAAAATAGCTGAAAGTTTACAACCTCACTTCCTTATAGAACGTCATTTAAGAGACGGGGATATTGTAATCTTCAATAGGCAACCTTCGCTTCACCGAATGTCAATGATGGCGCATTCCGTTAAGGTTCTTCCATACAAAACCTTTAGACTTCATCTATGTGTGTGTCCTGCCTATAATGCAGATTTCGATGGCGATGAGATGTACCTTCATGTTCCTCAAACTGAGGAGGCAATTACGGAATCCAAAATCTTAATGCAGGTGCAAGATCAGATTCTGTCACCTAGATATGGTGGACCTATCATTGGAGCCATAAGAGATTTTATAACAGGTGCTTTTCTATTAACCCGCAAATCAACTTTCCTTCGAAAAGATGAGGTTTGTAATCTTCTTACTTCAATTGGATATAAAGGAGATCTTCCTGAACCAACTCTTACTAGAAAAGAACCGTTATGGTCTGGGAAGGATATATTCAGTCTCCTACTGCCCAAAGAATTGAACTATGTAATGAAGGCTAGTACGTGTTCTACTCACACTCCCTGTGATCTTGCTAAATGTAAACATGATGCTTACGTTGTTGTTAAAAACGGAAAACTTAAGTGTGGCGTGATAGATAAAAACGCCATCGGAGCTGAAAAGTCAGAAAGCATACTCCATCGGATCATAAAAGAATATGGAACCGAGGTTGGAAAGAACTTCCTAAACTCACTATGTAGACTTGTAACTAGCTTTCTAGCAATGAAAGGTTTCTCCTATTCAGTTGATGAGCTCGATACATCTCTTGAAGTCAAGAAGACAATAAATAAAAGGACAACTGAAGCCAAAAATCGAATAAATGCGTTAACAAAACAACTTCAAGACGGCACATTACCTAGACTCCCCGGGCAAACTCTTGACGAATCCTTTGAAATATATGCAATGAATGAGCTTGCAAGGGCAAGGGATGATGCTGGTGCTTTAGCAAATAAATATTTTGGGATAGATAACAGCGGAACTATAATGACTAAATCGGGAGCTCGAGGATCTAGCCTTAACATTGGACAGATGACCGCTTGTGTTGGTCAACAATCAGTAAGAGGAAAGAGAATCATCCGAGGATATAGCGACCGAGCATTATCCATTTTTGAGCCTGGAGACCCAAGCCCAGAGGCTAGGGGATTTGTTTACGCCTCCTACCGGGATGGGCTTTCCCCTACAGAATTTTTCTTTCATTCTATGGGTGGGAGAGAAGGATTGGTGGATACCGCAGTACGTACTCAACAAAGCGGATATATGCAACGTCGTCTTGTGAATGCCCTGCAAGATATAAGAATTGAGTACGATGAAACTGTTCGGACTGCTACGGGTCAGATTGTTCAATTTCGATATGGCGAAGATGCTGTTGACCCCGCAAAAAGTGATCACGGTAGAGCTGTTAATATTGAAAGGCTTATTGACAGGGTGAGGCTCTCAACAGGTGAAGGTAGAGTTGCACCTGTAAAGTATGCTAACGATAAGCTAAAGAATGCTAAATCTCAGATAACTCCCTTGCTAATTGAGGAGTTAACGAGAAATATTTCTAAATCAAAACTTAGCAAAACAGCTATAGATGAAGTAATCTCAGCTACAGTTCATGATTATCAGGTAGCTAAAATTGAGCCAGGTGAATCCGCCGGAGTAGTGGCTGCTCAATCTATTGGAGAGCCAGGTACCCAGATGACTCTGAGAACATTCCATTTCGCAGGTGTTAAGGAAAGAAATGTAACTTTGGGTCTCCCAAGAATTATTGAGATAGTTGATGCAAGAAGAAATCCATCGACTCCCATAATGAATGTTTACCTTACCGCAAGCTTCAGGAAGAGCAAGAAGGATGCAGCCAAGATAGCTAAGGAACTAGTATATACAACTGTCAATGAAGTTTCCTCAGAGATAATCCTAAACCAAGCAACTGCATCCATAATAATTAGGCTTGGCAAACAGATGATGGTGGGCAGGGATATAACGGTTTCACAGTTAAAGTCAGCACTTAAAATTCCAGACTGTGTTGTTAGTATTCACGGTTACAATGTTATAGTAACTCCAAAGGATATTAAGAAGCTACCAAAGATACTTGATAAGATCCCCTCAATACATATAAAAGGTGTAGCTGGAATCAATCGAGCTTTAATCACTCTTGAAAATGGCGAATGGATAATCCAAACGGATGGGTCTAATTTGGCAAAAGTGATCGTAACTCCTGGAGTTGACCCCGTTAGGACTACTACAAATAATATTCAAGAAATAGGTAGCACTTTAGGTATAGAGGCAGCTAGGAATGCCATAATTAAAGAGATGAGAAACGTTTTAAGTGAACAGGGTTTAGACGTTGATATACGGCATATTATGTTGGTTGCGGATATGATGACCTGTAGCGGAAACGTCTTACAGATTGGCAGGCATGGAATTAGCAAAGAAAAAGCAAGTGTCCTAGCAAGGGCAGCTTTCGAAATAACGATTCCTTCGCTAATTGACGCGGCCGTCAGAGGTTTGGAAGACACTTTAAGTGGTGTAACGGAAAACGTAATATGCGGTCAAATGATTCCTGTTGGAACAGGTACCATAGACCTATTCATGACGCCAATATCCACTCCGAAATAATCTTCAATATTCACGCTAATGCTGTAGATAACATAGGGATAAATAATGTCTGATGTAAACAAGGCTATATCTTTAGCAGTAAAAACTGGAAAAGTAACCTTCGGCTTTAAAAGCACGTTAGGGTCAATACGTAGCGGGAAAGCTAAACTAATTGTTCTAGCCTCAAACTGCCCTGAACAAAATAAGAAGGAAATAAGCAACCTTTCAAATATTTCTAACATACAGATCTTTCAATGTGAAAACTCGAGTCAAGATCTCGGGTCTATTTGCGGTAAACGTTTCCCTGTTACTGCTATGGTAGTTGGGGGAGTTAGCGAATCTGATCTTCTGAAAAAGCTGGCGAAAGTAGAAAATGTCGAGTAAAATCAAAATAACTGCGGATGAAATGCGTTACATAGCATTATTTGAGAGCATAACAGGAGCTACGACGAGAGATTGCTTAATTGAAAGTGAAAATAACCGGCTAATCTTCGTAACTAAAGAGAAAGAAGCAGGGTTGGCGGTAGGCAAAAATGGGTCAAATGTCAAAGTTTTAAAAAAGATGACTGGAAAAAATATTCAAATTATTGAATACGCGGCTGATGCTGTTGAATTTATAAAAAACGCATTCAGCCCCGCTCAAGTCAAAGAGGTTCGCATAATGGAAAAACTTAACGGTCAAAAGATTGCGGTGGTAAGTGTAGAGCAACGAGATAAAGGCGTTGCGATCGGAAAGAGCGGAGAAAAAGCTGAAAGAGTAAGGAACCTGGCAAAAAGATATTTTGGTATATCTAACATTATAATCGCATAATCCAGACTAGCTAAACTTATCTTTCTCCACTAAGCTGATTCAACCATCGATTCTGCAAGTCGTGAAGATTCTTTCACCTGCGTATTGGCCCCTTCAGTTATAACACTCATATGACCGGGGCATAAAACTCTAACATCCAGGTTGCACAAACGTCTTATCGAGCTAATTAACTTATTAATTTCCCCGCCAGGTAAATCCGTTCTCCCAATATTTCCGTGTGGAAAAACAGTATCACCCGATAGCAAGATTTTTCTCTCTTTCTCATATAGACACACGCCTCCAGGCGTGTGCCCTGGAGTATGGATAACCTGAAAATTCATGTTTCCTGTTTTTAAATAATCTCCGAGATAGAAATCTGCCTTGAATTTCTGCATTTTTTTACCGAAGATTTTGCTCATTTCATCTAACGATGAGAATAAATATTCCTCTTCTAGTTGATGTATAGCGATCTTTGCGTTTGAAATTTTCTTTAAAGCGTTATTTGCACCGCAATGGTCGAAATGCCCATGGGTGTTAACTATAAGACTTATAGATTTCAGGTTGATTTCATCTTCCTCTAATTGGTTCACGAGCTTTCCTAAATTTTCAGGATGGCCGGGATCTACTATTGTCACCGTCTCATCTTTTATTAGGTATGTATTTGAGGTAATGAAATCGACTCTTTCGCTTCCTGGGTAGGAATATATATTCTCTGTTATCTTCATGACCTTGACCTCAGGGGGTATGGCTTTATAAAGACTGTTAATCCTATTCGAATATAACTGTGTTATAAATACACTGGCGAATAATATGCAACCCCCCTGTGAAATTATTGTTAAACATATACTTCCAAGTATCAGAGCAATGGTTGCAAAGGAACTTATCGAAAACTATAACTTAACTCAAGTTCATGTAGCACAGAAAATGGGAACAAGTCAGGCTGCAATAAGCTGGTACCTTATGGGTAAGAGGGGGCGAGCTGACAAAAAAGGATACTGCTTAGCATTTATGGAAAAAAACTCTGAAGTTAAAAGTTGGGTTAAAGAAATTGCCAAAGAGATTACAGGCAAACAGTTGACATCACATCAAATGGCGGAAAAATTATGTAAAGTCTGTCCCGCTATCCGAAAAGCTGAGGAATTCTGTGAACTGCAAAAAATGTAACATCTGAGTATGAGTATCTCAATAAGCTCGTATTGCCTTAGGAATCTTGAGCCTTCAGCTTAATGCGGAAATTAACTCGGGACCTCAACTTAATTCATTAAGTTAGTATTTCAGTTAGCGCTTTGCCTGGTGCCACCATTGGAAAGACATTCTCTTCAGATGACATTGGGACGTCGATGACAGTTGTTACCTCATTACTTAAAGCTTCCTTCACTGCTTTCTCAAACTCTTCGTAAGACTCGGCTCTTAATCCTGCAGCTCCGTAAGCTTCAGCTAGTTTCACAAAGTCAGGGGAACCCTTTAGGTTAATCCCTGAATATCTTTTATTATAGAAGAGCCTCTGCCACTGAGCTACCATGCCTAGCACTCCATTATTAAAGATTATCGTCGTTACTGGAATTTTTTCATTCACAGAACATGCTAATTCCTGTCCAGACATCAGAAAGCTTCCATCCCCCGCTAAGTTAAAAACAGGAAGCTTAGGTTTCGCTACTTTTGCTCCTAAGGCGGCTGGAAAACCAAAGCCCATAGTTCCGAGCCCACCTGAACTGATAAAGGTTCCAGACTGATAGACATCAAAATTTAATGCGGCCCACATTTGATGTTGACCTACATCAGTCGTAACGATGGTCTCTGGCGGAATTAGCTTCCTCAGTCTTTTAAGCAACTGTGACGGTCTAACAAATGTTCCCTCTTTCTCTTGGCGTGCAAAAGTCTTCCTCAATTTTTCTATACGTTCAGTCCATTTAGAAGTGTCTTTTCGAGATGAATTAGGTATGTTGTTGATTATGGTCTTTAAAACCCTCTTAGCATCTCCAACAATGGGGATGTCAATGTCCACGTTTTTTCCTATTTCTGAGGGGTCTATATCTATATGAATTATATCTGCATTTTTAGCAAAGTCATTTATTGAGCATGTGGTCCTGTCCGAAAATCTACAACCCACTGCGAGGATAACATCTGCCTCATTTATTAAGTGGTTAGTGTAGGGCCTTCCGTGCATTCCCACCATTCCTACAAAGAGTGGATGATTTTCATGTAAACATCCTTTTCCCATAAGAGTCATTGATACTGGGGCTTTCAAAAGTTCAGCCAATGTTTCAATCTCTTGGGATGCCCCTGAAATCTTAGCGCCTCCCCCGACCAAAATCATTGGTCTTTCAGCATCTCTCAGAAGCTTTGAAGCCTTTCTGATCTGAATTATAGGAGGCTTAATTTCTTGTCCAACATAATGTAACTCTCTCTCTTTAGAAACCTCGAAATTTGTTTCATTAATTTGAATATCCTTCGGTATGTCTATAATTACGGGGCCAGGTCTGCCTGCTATCGCTATTTTAAAGGCAGCTTTAAAAGTGGAAGGTATCTCGTCAGTTTTTTCCAGTTGAAAGTTATGTTTGGTTACGGAAGCAGTTATGCCCACTATGTCTGCCTCTTGGAAAGCATCTCTTCCAATAAAGGGTCGGGAAACCTGCCCGGTTATACCGATAACTGGCGAAGAGTCCATGTATGCGGTGGCAATTCCCGTGACCAAGTTTGTAGCTCCAGGACCTGAGGTTGCTAGACAGACCCCCTGTCGACCAATTGCACGAGCATAGCCATCTGCCATATGTGCAGCACATTGTTCATGTCTCACCAAAATATGTCTTATCCCCGAATCCAAAAGTTCATCGTAAATAGGTAAAGTAGATCCCCCTGGGATGCCAAAAATCACATTGACATCTTCCTTCTTCAACGCTTCAATGCACGCCTTGGCACCCGTCATTCTAACCAATTGTCACGCCTTCCGTTCTTTTGACGCAAAAAGGATACAAGTTACTGGATATAAAACTTTGCTCTGCTAAACATATAAACATGGTGAAAAAACCTTTAATAACCTATATCCTACCTAAAATTGGTTTCCAAAAGGTTCCTTGTATTGAAGGGTGTTTAGTTGACTGAGAAAATTCATTCAGAAGGAAAGAAAGATATGGGACGCGTTTTTGGAAGTCTCATATATCTTGTAGGATTAGGAGTCGTCTATGTAGGTTTTATTTTTCTGGCTCAAAATCAAGCTAGGTTAAGTTTTGGCATCTGGACTGGAGCATTCCTTCTAATTCTGCACGGAGCATATCTAATCCTCTTGAGAGACATAGAGGTTGTCAGGAAAGTTTACCCAATAATAGTAATCATTATAGCCATTCTTGGCGCAATTGTAGTTTTAGAATCTGGATTACTTTACGCGTGGATATTCTCCTTTAGTTAATAAGAACCGGTAACCCTACTTCATTGCGCCCTAAAAAAAGGGGTTAAGATGACAAAAACGAGAATAAGTCTCATTCACATGGAAGTTACAAATTCAGTCAATGCTAACTTGAATAAAGCAGATAAGATTATAAGGAAAGCTGCTAAGGTTGCCAGACCTAATTTCATTTGTCTACCTGAATATTTCTCTATGCCTCCCACAATAAACAACACAGCAAAGAAAATGTTTAAGATAGCATATCCGCCTACAGTCGCTTTTCGTAAGAGGATTTCGGCAGAACTCCACATACATATAGTGGGGGGAACAGTAATTGAGAGATACAAAGGAGATTTTTACAATACTTCCATGCTGTTGAAAAATGGAGAGATTTTAGGTAGGTATCGAAAAATAAATCTGACCGAGTTAGAAATTGGGGTAGGAATAAAAGAAGGTGCAGAACACCTAGTCCAAAACACGAAATTTGGAAAGGTTGGAATACTGGTATGTGCGGATATATTGTTTCCTGAAACAGTCCAAACTTTAACATCAACGGGTGCAGAAATAGTCTTTCTGCCGATATCTCAGCCTTCAGGAACCTATCCGTCTGTTAAAGGGCATCCATTATCGATTTCAAATGCCAAAGACAATCTTATCTTCATTTTAAAGAATGGATGTGTCGGCTTGAATTCCAAGGGAGATAAAATAGGTTCTAAAAGTGCTATAATCTCCCCATGGGGTGTAATAAAAGAAGCAAAAAGCGGTAATAAAGAAGAGGTCATCTCAGCTAATTTAGATTTAGAACCGTTAAGGGAGCTTCGGAGGAAAAAATATGGCTGAAGCATTTTGTAGGGCAAGGGAGTTCGTGGAGAAAAGGAAAAAGGAGGCGCAAGCCCCATACCTTATTCAATTAGAGTTCCCTGAGTTCAAACAGGGCAGATTCACAGTAAACAGAGTATACCAGTTTCAACCTTTGATCATCGGGATGTATTCTGCTGATAGGGGAATGATAAGTTTTAACAAAGATACTTGCCTGCAAATCTCAGCTTTCGCCAAAAATAGAGGACTTAAACTAACATTCAAAGGTCTGGATGCTTTCTTGGAAGATAGGGGGGAAATGGTTGCGTGGTTGAGGGAGAATTTCTTTGGGTCATCCAATCAAGAACTTTTCGAGCATATAGGTCTGGAAATCTATGGGTTAAGTACTGAAGATAAACCGAGGAAAGATAAATATATTCAACCAGAAAGAAGTTCTTAACCTCAACTTGCCTAAATGGGGGATTGTATACATGCCCATCACAGATATTGTTAAGAAGACTTTAGCTCAGCGGAATCGGCTCTATTTTAAAATCTGCAGAAAATGCGGAGTTAAAAATTCCACTTCAGCTACAAAATGTAGAAAATGCAGAAGCACAAATTTAAGATGGAAGAAGAGGGAACTGGGCGCAAGATAATACTATCTTTTATCCAGAAACATTCTTATCGTTTTCATCTCCATCATTGGGGCCGGTAGTCTAGTTGGTTAGGATGGCGCCCTCACGCGGCGCAGATCAAGGGTTCAAGTCCCTTCCGGCCCACCTCCATAAAAGTTTTCTCGCTATCTTCTACCTGAATTTTTTAACCTTTATACTTGAAAGCGGAGTTTTGAATCAGGCTAAAAGATTAACGTCATCCATATTCTCCAATATAGAATATTTGAGAGCGAAAATCTCATATCATATCCAAGGTAAATGAAACAAGAGTTCACCCTAAGCGGGGGTCGCCCAGTCTGGTCAAAGGCGCAGGGCTTAGGTGCCATACAAAGGCTGAGAGACCCTGTCCCGTAGGGGTTCGTGGGTTCGAATCCCACCCCCCGCACTAAGTATACGCGTTTTTAAAATTGGGGAGCTATCCATAGATAGTTTTCAAACCTAACCTATACACATTAAAGTATAGGCAAATCGGCAAAAATTACTATTCTCTTGGCTTATCTTTGTTTTATAATTTTGCGGTAAACCCTTTTTCTTTGAGCTTCGCTATAACCTAGTTCAAATCTTTCTCATGCAGTTTACAACCTTGAGGAATTGTGGTTGTCCGACCGTGGGTCTCTCTCATAACAGGATTCGCCAATCCAACAAACCCTAATTCTACAAGAATATCTTTAAGTTCAGGGTACTCTTCAGTCAGTTCGTAAACAGATTTTTTTAAATCAATTTCTTTCATCGAGCAATCTTTTTTCTCCTTCTAACTTTCTTATTCCCGTTATATCTTGAGTTACCTCTATTGTTCCTATATACTTTCCATCTCTGTCTCTCACAGCTAAAAATTTTATGTAAACGAGTTTTTCTTTAAAATTAATCCAGAAATCAGCGAACTCTCTTTCACCTTCTTTAAATGCTTTTAGAATTTTTTCTACAGCATCAACACTGTTTGGCGGATGACAGTTTTGCACTTTCCTGCCAATAATTGATTTTATCCTCACAAAAGCCCTATCTTTGTTGTCCGAAAAATATCTAACCGTGTCATCCTTATCTACGTAGGTAATCTCCACAGGCAATGTGTTCAATATGCCTATCAATTCTTTTAGCTGCAGTTCGCCGGTGGGAAAAGAGATTATGCTCTCTTTAACCGTTGGTTCTTCAATTACCGCTTTCTTCAACTCTTTAAGAAGAGACTCGGTTTCTTTTGGTTTTTCAATAAAAACGTAGCCGACCTCGTTACTGTCTTCTAGTATTTTGGCCCATTCGTTGATGTCTAATTTTTCAAGAGAAGTTGGGAAAAGAATATTTTCCTCCTTAAAGATCATGCCTTCGACTTCTTCAGTTAACGGATTCAGATTCTTTCTCAGATAATCATCTAATTCTGATTTTGAATTTACATTATCCAGATCGATGATGCTCTTTTTTAACAGATCTCTGATTTCGTTATCTTTTCCCCACATAACTTTTGAAGGGCCAAAAAAGCCATGTTTTTCTAAGAATGGGAAAAGATTTTGTTCTTTTCTGGTGTAATGAATGTCTATCGCTCTTATTTTTGTTAAGAAATTTTTTATCTCTGTTTTCAACTGAGCGAGTTCGTATTGGCCTATGCCTTTTAACATATCCTTCAAAGCTTTAGTAAGCTTCTCAATTTCTCTATTTTCAAGTTTAAATAGATATACCGGATGGGCTGAAGATTCCTCTTTCGAGACTGATTTTTCTAATGTTGATTGGAAGAGCAAAGCATGAACATTGCAAAATTTTTTTATTTCATCAATGGAGAGTCCTTCGTTTATAAGTGACTGCTCAACTTCTGCAATCTCTGTAGAACTTATACTTCCAACTTCGCGTTCAAATTTATCTTTAGCTTCCTCAACAGATAAACCCTGATGTAATCGCAGGATGATGTCTTTCATTATCTCTTTTTTTCGTTGTTTTTCTTTCTCTATCTTTTTTCAGCAAAATAACTTGCCTATACAAGCTATATAACAATTGAATTGGCATTTTGAGTTATATCGACAAACAAGCGCGCTCTATTAATGCGGATACAGACAGTGATCCTCTGCTCATTAAAAAAACATTACTAGAACGATTCAGGTTTTGTTTTTTTCTTTGATGGTTTGCTTGCAACTATTCTTTTCATCCTGTTCAAGAGTATATCATATATCGCTGGTAAGTTCCATCCTGTTTCAGAGAATGTGTACCCTCCTCTAGGTTTTTTGATACTTACCTTAACTTCATACCTCTTTCTCTCCTTGTTTTTCACAGAAGCTGATGTCTTTGTTATCGACCTAGCTTCCATGATGGAGGGCAAACTTTTATGCAGTAAGTTTACGGCCTTTATGAACTTGCTTTTAGAAACTTCAGCCTCAAAAGGATCTTCTGGCAAACCAACCATGTACACAGGTATATCTGCTTTGATAGCTGGTTCCGATATCAGTTTCACTATATCCCTATGAGTTATTATCCCCTGAACTTCCTCCCATAACATAACAGTCAAATAAGATCGTTTCTGATCCACAATTTTGTCTATAATCGATAATAATCCATCATTTAGCTCGCATGTAGCTACATATGGTTCCATGATATTTTTTACTGGGAAGTCAAGTCTCCTTTGCGCCTTCAAGCCTCTTGCACCTAACTCAGCGGCTTCTGATGGAATCATATTAAAGACCAAACTACTAGAAGTTAGCATACCACAAAGCTTCTTTACATCTGAGAGCACAGGCAAATGGTCCACCTTCCGTCTAATCATGATTCTTCGAGCCTTGGAAACTTGGTCGTTTTCAAATAGGGTTATCGGTTGGGCAGTCATCATGTTCTTCGCCTTTAACTTGGCAAGATCCTTTATGCCTCTCATGGCGTCTATCACAGCTAACGAAGTTATTTCTCCGGTAACTTTGTTTCCTTCAACTACTGGTAAAGCTCTGACTCGGTATTCCATCATAATTCTGGCTGCTTCTGATACAAGGCTTGTCGGAGAAAGCTTAGGCACATAGACTATCAGGGAACCTATCTTTCTGGTGGTTATGTTGTAAACTTTCAAGAGATCCCGTAGGGTAATCATGCCTACCTTATTTTGCGTCGTTAAAAATGCTTCATAGACATTTAAATCCTTTAAAACGCCCAGAACCGCAGAAACCGAGGCTGATGGAGAGACCAATATCGCAGGAGTTTGCAGCTCTCTAACTTCTAACTCTCTGTTTAACAAATACGACTCCTCCATAATGGTTATACATGAACCTTGTTAAAAAATACGTTGAAACGGTGACCTTATAAAATCGAGAAATCAGTTCATTCACCGAAACATCTTCCAGCTTGTGACGTTCAAATTTAAGAGGCAGGTTAATGTTAACCCGATATCTGCAGATGGTTAAAGATGGAAAAGAAACAAAGTGTTATTAGAATTAAGCCTATAGGGGGCGTTAGAACCCAAACTTCAGAGAACAAACTCCAAGCTGGGGAAGTTATCTCTCAAATTCTCCTAGCCAAGGACCTTGCCACAAGTCTAGATGGCTTAGATGGCTTCTCCCATATCTACATCATCTTTTGGATGCATAAAATACCTCCAACCAAACTTGTGGGGAGACGTAAAATTTATCCATGGGGTGAGTTAAAGATGCCGCTAGTAGGAGTTTTCGCTACTCGTTCTCCCGTACGTCCTAATCCCATCGGGCTGACTCTGGTAGAGCTTCTGGAGCGACGTGGAAACATACTCAAAGTCAAAGGTCTAGATGCCCTGGATGGCACATTGGTGTTAGATATAAAACCCTTTGATTTCTGGGACGCTGAAAAGTTCCGGAAAGCCAAAGTACCCGATTGGTGGATGAAAGGCAAAACAGAACGTTGGAAGCAGTGGCGACAACTACTAAAGACAACCTAAACATAAAGCAACGGTCTGGAAGGTGCCCCACTTAGGACAAAAATCGGGGTAACTTCATTATGCCTATCAAAATCTTGATTTTTAATTAAATCTTTATCTATATGTTAACGAAAGTAGTACACTATTTGTTTGGGGAAATATATAGTGGCTAAATTGCTGGCGAAGGAACTAATCAACAGGAATCCTGGAAAATTCACAGAAGATTTTGAGGTTAATAAGAAACTAGTGGCAGAGCTTACCTATGTTGACTCAAAGAAAATAAGAAACCTCTTGGCTGGTCTTATAACAAATGAGATAGTTAAAAGCCAGAGACAGACGGTGAAGCGTGTAGACGTCGAATAAAGAATCTTTTGTGCAGACAAAAAAGGAATATTCTATGTGAAAATATGCTTAGCTAATAAAAAAACTCGGTTGTTAAAAAATATCACTTAGATGTTTTCTCTAGATATAGCTGTGCGCCATCTGGAATTTTAAGTTCTTTTAATGTTTTTAGTTCCGGTAGGCGTTTCTTCTGATATTTAAGCTGATATTTCTCAGCATCTACACGGTTGATTCTAAAATAGTGCATCGCTCTTACTTTAACCACGAGTGGTTTTACCTCAGGGCCAAACTTTTCTGTAATGGTGTCTACATCTGAGATAACGGTTAGACTTCTCATTTTATTTTAACCCTCCCAAATTCAACTGGCAATGTAAATATGGAATCGATGCAAATTTATTATAAGATTTACTATTCTGCAACGTAGTTAAATTATAATCTTGGCCCATACATGTTGGAAACTATATTCTGATTTCATGAGTAAATTTTTCGTCTCCTCATTTTTAGAAAGATTTTTATAAATTATAGGTTAATTTGACTAAACGTTATTGGAGGTTTCATTATGGTTGAAGTTAAAGTTGAATATAGTAAATGTGATGGAGACGCAGCCTGCATTGAAGTTTGCCCAACCGAGGTCTTTGAGATTAAAGAGGTTAAAGGTTTCGATGGTAAAAAATCAGTCGTTATAAATAATGACGCCTGCATTATATGTCGAGCATGTGAAGTTCAATGCCCAACCTTGGCTATCACAGTAACTGAGTAGAAAACACATCCCCCTTTATTCACATACTTTTAAGTATCAAACTGGGCAAACAAATAATCAGTTAAGCGAAAACCCATGGCTCCAATTTTATGCTCAAAGTGTAGCCTAGAAATACCCTTCTTGCCTTATACCTGCAGCTGTTGTCAAAGAAATTTCTGTCTTTCGCACAGGCTTC
>JBDRNN010000115.1:0-3120 GCA_043811145.1 Candidatus Bathyarchaeota archaeon | reverse complement strand
GATTGCTGGTCTTTCGCCATCACGACAGGGATCGCATGTCATGAGACATTCATTCGCAACATATTTGAAGCGCAAGGGCGTCCCTTCTAAGCACATTGGTGATCTAATGGGACATCGTGATCCTGAATCGACTCACATATATACTAAAACAGCTACCGATAATTTACGAGAAGTAGCCCTCGAAGTACCGAAGGAGGTACAGCAATGGAATATAGAATGGTAAGTACTAAAAGAGCCCCATGGTTACCACCTTGGATTAGAGGTTTTGCAGCTAGTTTACATTTAAAGAAAATGACCCGATACAGATATCGACATGCCGTTCTCGAATTTGCACGTTACGTAAAAAAAACTTTGGGGAAAAGGAATTTTTCGCCGGCCGATGTTACACAAAAGATCATAATCAACTGGGTAAAAAAGACAGGACAGAACTATTCCCCTCGTAGTGTTGTGTATAAAATATCTATTCTGAGTCTTTTCTTCTCTTTTTTGGAAAAAACTGGTCGTTTGAAGAAAAATCCACTCAAAGAGTTGCGGAAGAAATATCCAAAGTATGGATTGAATGGGATAGTTCGGGCGCTTTTAGGACCATCTCCGCAAAAATCCCTACAAGCTCTTAAGGTCTCTAAATTTACTAGCCTGTGGGGAGAGCAGATGAAGAATTTCATAGCGCTTGGGCGTGCCCAAGGGAAAATGTATCGATCAGAAGAATATATCCTGTGGCGGTTTGACCGTTTCCTAGGGGATTATAGACCACCACCTAAGCAACTTTCAGATTCAATCACCAGAAAGTGGCTTAATCTGTTTTCTGAATGTCGTGCTGGATATCGATACAAAAATTTCCGTGTAGTTCGACATTTCTGTCTATATTTGCGGCGTTTTGATTCTACGGCCTATGTTCCTGATCCGTCACTTCGCCCAGAATTGTCGTCAAAATATATTCCGTACATCTATTCCCGGACTGAGTTTGCAACCATACTTAAAACTGCTTGTAAACTGAAACCAACGGCCCAGTCTCCTCTACGACCACATATATTCTATGTGCTGATTTTGCTCCTTTATACCACAGGCATGCGATTAGGTGAAGTATTAAATCTTCGGCTTCGTGATATTGACCGGAGAGAACGGATACTATATCTCCGCAGGACAAAGTTCTATAAGGCCCGGTATATTCCGTTGTCTACCAGTATGATGAAAGAACTGGAAGATTATCTCGAGAGCAGACGATTTAAAACACCGACTAGCCCGGAGTCTTATCTTTTTCATAACCCCTACCGAGGGAAACCATACTCGATTATGACTATCCAAGATACATTTGTAGATATCCTCCGGAATTTGGGGTTTAAACCGCCTGAAGGTCAGATTGGTCCTAACATACACCATTTAAGGGCGACGTTTGCTACACATCGCATGGAAGAGTGGTATAGGCAAGGAGTAGATGTCCAATCTAAAATGGGATTACTAAGCACATATATGGGCCATATAAATATTGCCAGTACTCAGCGCTATTTGCCCATGACAACGGAACTACTTGGACATGCTTCCCAGCTTTTTGAGAAGTACTTCAAATCGACAAACGGAGAAAAAAAAAGATGAAAACTAATAATTTTGGCACATATATTGATAGTTTTATTTACGAATATTTACCTCATCAAAAGGGCTCTAGCCCAGAGACCATCTTAAGTTACCGAGATGCAATTAAACTGTTTCTGCGTTTCAGTGCCACCCATAATAAAAAACCAGTTGATAGTTTAATCCTATCTGATGTTAGTCAAACTGTGGTAGTGTGCTTTCTTGACTATCTCGAGAAAGAACGTGGCAATAGTAGACAGACCAGAAATAATCGCTTGTCTTGCCTGCATAGTTTGTTCCGTTATATTGCCAATCATGATCCGTTAACATTTAATCATTGTCAGCGCATCCAAGGGGTTCCTTCTAAACGTGCTCAGATTTCTACCATTAAACATCTGGAACGGGAAGAAGTAAAAGCAATTCTCGAAGCGACAAATCGTACAACTAAAGATGGCTCCCGGGACTACCTCTTATTTTGCTTTATGTACGAAACTGCTGCCAGGGTACGGGAAGTCACCAGTTTGCCGGCTAAAGCACTTCAACTTGAGGCGCGGCCATTTCAGGTTCGTTTCATGGGGAAAGGAGCCCGGGAAAGATTGACACCTTTGTTGCCGACAACCGCTAAACTACTCAGACACTTCCTTAAGCAACAAGGGATTTCGCCAAAAGCAGACGATTTAGTTTTTTTAAATCACAACGGTAAGCAATTAACCCGCCAAGGTGTCCGATATTTATTAAGGAAGTATGGCCAAATTGCTGATAAGAATTGCCCGTCTCTCAAAGGAAAACGCATCTATCCTCATATACTAAGACATAGTTGTGCCTGCCATCTACTCGAAGCAGGGGTCGATATCAATACTGTCCGGGCCTGGCTCGGACATGCTCAACTAAGCACTACCAACCGTTATGCTCAGATTAGTCCTGAGATGAAACGGAAGATTTTAGAAAAACATTTCGGTATGACCAAATGCAAACGGCCGCCTTGGAAGCAAGGTTCACGGCTCCTCGAGAGGTTAGAAGCTTTATAAAAGATAGAAATTAATGTAAAGTAATCATGGGTGGATAGACTGATAACAGTGACGGTAAAAACAGACGGGGTGGGAGGTTACTTTACATTAATAAGCACTTTACATTTTTACTCAATCACAGATCTTTGACGACTACTACCAGATACCTTCATACCCAGGATGTGGAGCTGTCAAAGGCAGTGAATAAAATTTCCTTGGAGTAATAAATTAGAGAAGAAGAAAGATAAATTAATAGGGATATTTTTAAATTTGGCTTGAAAAGTGTCCCGGGCCATGGTACAATTATCGTGTCTCTTCTGATATTGGATTAAACAATTCGGAAGAAAATTTTTAAAAGTAGCTACATTTGTAGGATATTTTTTTTCGGGTCTAAGACGAAGCTTTTTTTTGCCCTAAGGTGCTGATGCCTATGCAATTAGTCGAGGAGAATCAACTCAGATGAGAGGGAATTATCCAATTGACTTATGTGGTTTGGGAAAATTTTAAAAATAAAATTTGACAAAATAAATTTTTTATGGCATAC
>JBDRNN010000114.1:0-2201 GCA_043811145.1 Candidatus Bathyarchaeota archaeon | reverse complement strand
TACCATTAACTAGAACAATATTTCGTTTGAAATATCCACTAGCCATGAAGTTGTCTTCAATTTGAATAATGTCGTCTCTGCTAAGGGGCAATAAGAGTTCCACCCTCATGTTTTAGAGCTGAAGTTATTGGAGTCTTTAATAGCCCGGAGGTTATAACTGATTCCTTCAAACCCATCTCTAAAGCTTCAATCGATGCATATATTTTCTTTTTCATACCATGACCTATACGATTGAGGTTCATCTTGGCTTCTTCAACCGTCATCTTATCCACCGTAGTTTCGTTTAAAATCACTCCTGGGACATCTGTGCAGAAAATAAGACTTTCGGCTTTTATTGCCCCTGCAATGTAAGCTGCAGCCCTATCGCTGTCAACATTCAAAAGTTCAAACGCATTATCCATTGCAATGGGCGCCACTACCGGGAGCAAACCTAGATTAAGTAGCTCTTGCAGAAGCGGAACGTTAACCTCGCTTATCTTGCCAGTATAACCTCCATCTATGATCATTTTTTTACCCTTTTCATCGACTATGATTAACTTCTCCTTACGTTTAGCCTTCAACAGGTGCCCATCAACACCACAAATGCCAATAGCTTTGATTCCATAACTCTCCAAGGAGGCTACAACATGTTTATTTATTTTGCCGGCCATGACCATAGTAAATATATCCATTGTTTCTTTGTCAGTATACCTACTTTTCATGCCATCTGGTGAAACTACGAACTTTTGTTGTCGGTTCATCATCTCTGCAGTACTGGTTACTAATGCTGCACCCCCATGAACAAAAATTATTTTTTCAGTCTGAAGAACATTTTTAAGATCGAGAATGAAATTGTGAGGAAAACCTGTTTTGAGAATGCTTCCACCCAATTTTATTACTTTAACCATTATTATTTACACCGGATGTAGTCCGGGGTGCAATAAGCCCGTTTTCTCATCAATACCAAGGATTATGTTCAAGTTTTGAACAGCTACCCCTGCTGCGCCCTTCACTAGATTATCTATCGCGGAAATTGTAACTAGCCGATTTGTGTGATCATCAACTTCAAAACCAATATCGCAGAAATTTGAGCCTATAACTATCTTAGGATCGGGAAACCGGTACAAGCCCTTTCTATCTCTTATCAAGCGTATGAAAGGCTCATTTTGATAGAACGATCTATAAATTTTCCAAATTGCCATAGCCTCAATATTCTGAGTTAAAAAGGAGTGGCCCGTCGAAAGGATCCCTCGAACCATATTCACGGCATGCGCAGACATTGAAATTCTTACGTCATCCTTGCCAGAAATGATTTTCATTTCCTGTTCAATTTCAGCAGTATGCCTATGACCAACGGGTTTGTATATTCTAACTACGCCAAACCGTTCAGCGTGATGAGTTGAAATTGAGGGTTTTGCTCCCGCTCCAGATGATCCGATTTTAATATCGATAACAACTTTGTTTCGTTCAATAAGATTAGCTTTAAAAACAGGAGACAAAGCCAAGATTGAGGCTACAGCTGTACATCCCGGGCAGGCTACTAGCCTCGCATTTTTTATTTCAGTTCTATGAAGCTCTGGAACCCCATAAACAGCGTCTTTTAGAAGGCCAGGGTTAGGGTGATTCCAACCATACCATTTGGGGTAGTCGTCAGGGTTTTTCAGCCGAAAATCAGCGCTTAGGTCAATTACCTTTAAACCGCCTTGAAGAAGTTGGGGCGCTATTTTTCCGGATGTACCGTGGGGTGTCGCTATGAAGACTGTATCACATTTTTCGATTGTTTTTGATAGGTCAGGCTGATCGAATTTAAGAGACGTAACCCCTCTTAGATTTGAGTGTACTCTGAAAATGTACTCGCCAGCATATTCTCTTGAAGTTACTTGAGTAATCTCAACCTCGGGATGAAATAGAAGTATTCGTAATAATTCACCGCCAGTGTACCCAGATGCACCGATTATTCCTACTCTCATTCTCTTCGAACCTGAAATTCTCATTAAATGCTACAGAGAACATCATGAAGCAACTTTTATAAAAAACCATTAGTTGCTTTTCTGAAATTAGCTATAAGTTATTTCTTGGCTTTTCGCAAAAGATAACCAATGATATATTTAGGCAAATTTACGCCTGTGGTTGCGACAGTTGCTTGAAACTCAACCGTATGATTTACCTCATGGACCACAAGTCCATCCTCAGTCTCCATCATATCAACCCCCAAGATCCCT
>JBDRNN010000113.1:0-3056 GCA_043811145.1 Candidatus Bathyarchaeota archaeon | reverse complement strand
TGATAACTTTAACGTCTTTCTCTAACCCGATAGCCCACTTAGGCTTCCCTTTGCTCAACAACCATTCTTCTACCCCTTTTTGTCGTAGATATAAACACAATAGCTTTTCATAAGTTATTGCATGACCGCACTAACTAAACGAATCTTTTCTTTAAAGCTCTTCGTTCTGCATCAATTACGAGTTCAAAAAATCTGTCTGAAGGTTCTTTCTCTTCGCTTAACACTTTCTTAACATCGTCAGGTTGAAGATTATGTCCCGATAAAGCCAACGCTGCAACATAGCCAAATTCAGACATAAGCCGTGCTGACTCTAGTGCAAAGGCATATGTTCGTTTTTCAATCCCCTTGGAGGTTCTGTCGCTTTTCTCACAAATTTTCAAAGCAACCTCTTCAGGTTGCTTAAGCATTCCTAAAAAGGAGGAGCCGCAATTTGGACATTGTTGTTTTTTAGGCAGTTCCTTTATCTGCATGGATTTTACATGCTTCCAGCATTTTGTGCAAAGGAAAACTCCTGCTTCATTAAACAGTCTTGCCTTAGCTGACTCTATGAGTATACTCTTCATTTTTTCAGGAGGGATTAGATCAGTTTTATGACTTATACGTTCGATGCCGATTCGGGCCAGAGGTGTAACTCCTTTGATTTTGACAGTTGAAAGCTCAATTGCCCCATTTCTAATTCTTCTGAGAACCTCTAAAGTATGTTCCACATCTATGTCAGAGCTCAGAGAATTTTTAACCGCCTCATCAAAGATACATGTGCCTTCAAAATTTTTCAGCAATTGTTTAAGGGAGATGGAGCTAAAATCAGCCCATTTTGATATGGCACCGAATTTTCTGGCCACATGGATAATTCGTCTTTTGAATAAACCCGTTTTAATAGTAGCATCAACCGCTAATTTTCGGATATTTTTTCTGGAAAGTTCTTTAACAATTTTTATGATATCTTCTGAAGTAACAATTCCTTTTGTCTGAAGGACAATTCGATAGGGGTCCTCCTGAACTCCAATGGTGCAGCCAAATTTCTCGGTCAATATATGTCCTATAATTCGGGCTAAGGTTTTATTTACAAGCGAGCCAAAGCAACATTGGAGAATCAGATAGTCTTTCCATTCTTCAATCGTAATTCTTCGTTCTGAAGGTAGAGGATACCCTCTTTCAAATTGTTCAACTGTCTCGCGGATAGCGTTTAGAATAGTTCCCTTTTGGGCAGGATATTTGTTGGTTAACGCCTCAGTGATCCAATTTTTATCTTTGCCAACACCCAAATTATTTTCTACAAAGCTCCGAATTTCACCGACTTCCATAGCTACTTCAAATGGAACCGGTATCTGTTCTCCTACCCAGCTTGGAATCGCACCGCTCGGATCATCGACCGGTTTAACATATATTTTATCTTGGTAAATGTTCCGTATTTTCCAAGCACTTCCCCTCATTATGAATTTAACTCCGGGATTCCCATATTCTGCTACAAAAGCTTCATCTAGCACGCCAACAGGAGTGTCTGAGGAGTTGTCTATCACTAGATACTGCTTTTCGAAAGGAATCATTGAAAGATTGTCAAAATAATAGTCATACACATTTTTTGTCCTTTGTGGTTTTAGAAAAATCTGATCATCAGGAGAATATCAAGCAAGTCGCGGGTATCTTGAATGCATATAATTTAGAACCTTGTCAAGATCGACTTCATCAAGGTCACGATAGGGGTAAGAATTTCTGAAAAGTTGAAGAACCTCCAGTAAATGCCAATTTTTCTTATGTGTGAATAAACCAACCAGCTGGTGTGTTAAGACGTCATAAGGTTTTTCAGGTATGAACACTGGTTCTAAATCCTCATTTAGGGCTCGCCTAGCAATGACCATGGCTTCAAATGTGTCATCGGAATCTAGTGTAATAATTACACCTTCAGGACTTTTGCCTACGCTATGTCCGCTTCGACCAACCCTTTGAACAAGTCTAGAGACCTGTCTAGGGGAATTATACTGGATGACCAGATCAATTCTGCAAATGTCGATTCCAAGCTCTAAGGAGCTGGTGCAAACAAGCCCCCTGAGTTTACCTTCCTTTAACCCTCGCTCAGCCATGATTCGTGAAAGTTTTGCTAAGCTTCCATGATGAATACTTACCGGAAAATTATCATCCCAAACCTTGAACCTGCTCGCTAAGACTTCAGCCACTGCTCGGGTATTTGTAAAAAGCAGAACAGAATTATGCTTATCAATCAGCTTCTTTAAAATTAAGTCTGCTTGCAACTTCAGGATGTGTATATAATTTAGAAGACAGCTCATAATCTCCGCGGGATGGTTTAGCATAAACTATTTGTAGCTTAATATCTCTAGCAACCGAGACCTTAACTATCTCATAATCTCTTTTAGCTCCGACCATGAATTTCGCTACATTCTCATGAGAACCTATGGTGGCAGATAATCCAACCAACTGAAAGTCTTTCATGGTTATCCACCTGAGCCTCTCTAAACCTAGCGAGAGCTGGCTTCCACGTTTATCGCAGGCTAACTCATGGATTTCGTCAATAATGACCCATCTAACTGATCTGAGATGTTGACGCATCAACTTACCGGGAAGGATGGCCTGGAGAGTTTCGGGGGTGGTTATTAACATGTCTGGTGGACTTTTGGCTTGTTTGCCCCTTTCAGCGATATTTGTATCCCCGTGTCTAACTGAAACAGCCAAGTCTAGCCTTTTACACCACCATTCGAGTCGGTCTAAGAGGTCTCTATTCAAAGCTCGAAGGGGGGGGGGGGTTATGTAGAGGATTTTTATGCCCAGCTGCCTATCGGGAACGAGAAGAAAATTATTCAATATAGGAAGTACGCAGCTTCAGTTTTTCCTGTTGCTGTGGGAGCAATTAGCAGAACATTTTTTCATTTTAGAATCAAAGGTATTGTTTTCTGCTGAGGTTCTGTAGAAATGCGAAAGTCTTTTTCCTCAATACACCTCTGTAAAGGCTTTACCAAAAGTGAAAAAACGTTCTTATCCCTCTTCAACACTGTCAGAACCTAAATGTATTGATAGATTTGCAACATAAAAACAATAACAGA
>JBDRNN010000112.1:0-4073 GCA_043811145.1 Candidatus Bathyarchaeota archaeon | reverse complement strand
TTCTTGGGTGGCCGTTACATAGATGTGATTTCCGTTGCCATCTATAAAATGGCCGTATATGGTTGTGCTTTGTCCTACTATTGCCCCGCCATCATAGTGGATGTCGGTGATGATTCTTTGGGTGTTTGGAGCAAGATCCTTAGCCTTTTGAATCGTTTTTTCTTTTATCTTCTCTTCTAACTTTCTCTTTTCCTGTTCGAAGAGCATCTCTATATAACTCATAATTATTGCTAGAGACGCTCTCCAATCGTAGGTATTCGCCAATTTTCCGACTAACCAGTCGGGTATAGGAGTGACGCCAGAATCCTCTGTTTGTACATCAGTCGCGCTGACCTTAAACGTCTCATCCGCATTATAGGACTGATTTTCTGAGTTTGAATACGACGACGCGGCTGGCATTATAGGCGAAGGAGAAGAATAAGAAGGATAGAAAGCTAAGGCAGAGTTTGTAAAAAAGGAACTAATTATAATTGTCACAAATATTCTTTTCATCTTATTACACGTTTTCTCCTAATAAACACCCTCTTCAGGGACAGCTTTCTGGAGCTGTCCCTGTCTTTAACTCAAAGCTTCTGGTAGCTCAAGACCGTTTATTAGAATTAATGTTCAATTTTTGTTTTCTCATTTCGTTGCTATTTTCAAGAATTTCAGATCAAATCAAAAGGATGTTGTTCAAACGGCCCTCTACCTAAACCCAAAACTTGAAGAACCGCGCCATCGTAAAGAACGCCGCCTGAGCTTAGGCCATAGAGGGTTAAGTCCTTTCCAGAGGCCGCATACTCTCTAAGAACGCTCTCAACCTCTGCAAGACTCGTTTCGTCAAGTGAACTCAAATCTAGAGCAATGTCTATCTCTACCCATTCGGTCCCTTGTTCATTCGTCCACACCTTTACCTGCATATGCCAGGTGCCGTCCGCAGCTTGATATACGGCTCCTGTTGCTGCAGGGTCAGCGGGTGGCGGTGGTGGATCTAAGTCTGTCCAGGTCTGAACCCACTCCAAATGCTCGTCTGTTATCACACCATTCTCAACAACGATGTAGGACATGCTAAGGTCCAGTGTCGAGGTGTAGGATTGGTATTCTCCTGCACTTTGATTAAACATGTAGCCGTCGCCAGAACCTGAGGTATAGCTGGCACTGATAAGAAGGCCTCCCTCATCGTAGGTGTATGCAATGGTGTATGTCTGGTGATCATAGAGATGGTCGTTTGCGCCGTCTCCATCAATATCGTGAGCACCTATTTCCTCGTAGGTGGTTGTGCTGTCAACCGTTCTGGTAGCTTGCTTGTATGTACCTGCCACAAAGGTGTAGGTAAAGGTTTCGGTTCTGTCGATTGTGGCGAATTTTACCAATTGCCCATTGGTCTCTGAGCCTTCGACCTCATCCAAGCGGTAGATAGTGCCGGTTGTATGGGTGCTGGACACCAGAGCCTGGCCGCCCATGATGATGTAATCGACGTCAGTGTGGGTGACAGTCTTCTCCACAATATTGCCTTCCTCGTCGTACTTGTAGCTGGTTGTGTCTGTGAAACCAGTCGCATCTATCAGGTGTCCACCCTCGTCATAGATGTATTCAGTCTCTGAGTGAGACGTTGACTGTAACTCGCCATTAGGCGCATATACCTCGGAATCAGACGTGGCATTGGTTAGTTTCACGCTGCCGTTTATTACTGCGTATTCTTGGGTGGCCGTTACATAGATGTGATTTCCGTTGCCATCTATAAAATGGCCGTATATGGTTGTGCTTTGTCCTACTATTGCCCCGCCATCATAGTGGATGTCGGTGATGATTCTTTGGGTGTTTGGAGCAAGATCCTGGGGAGTGAAAGCCTCAGCACAGTTAGCTAACAGAAACAGAGAAAACGCAGAAATCAATAAAACCGACAATGCTTTTAATCTCATAATCTTTTCACCTCCTTTCTTTGTGTAATTGGTGTTTAATTTTTGTCTTCTCATTTTTAACCTCCTTTTAGGTTAATCTTCATATTGTCTTGTTTCTTCAATTCTCGTTTGACGAGCCTCTCCTAAAATCACATCGTATTCTATGTAAAAGTTGCTCTGAAATTCTTTCCATCCATATTCGGTGAATTCATAACCACTGCCGGTTCCCAGTCCAACAGCAGCAATTAAATTTCCGTATTCTGTGTAAATATAATCGGTGGCGATGTCTCTGATTTCTATTTGATGGTTGCCTTCGGCGTCTGTAGCAGGATAGGTAACCTCGGTATGTTCCTGAGTATCCAGGAGCCTGCGTAAGTTATTTACCAAGCCGTTATTATAGGTAAGAGTGGATTCCTCGGTTCGTAAAAGCTCAAGGTTATCCGGATGATAATAAGAGACTCCAGAATCTACCTGAGAGATCATAGGCATGCCGTATAAAATCTCATATTGAATTTCTGAGGATCCTTCATATCTGCTACCCTCTTTTAAAGTTGCCGTTACTTCTGCCTCAGGTACAGTTACTATTTCACCAGTTTCTGGATCTACATAGGTGTAGATAGTGTTGCCATTTTCATCTGTGCCTTTACTTAAGATATGTCCATTAGAATCTTTATATTCCCACCAGAGTGCCTCCTGACCGGTAAATACGCTGTCTCCCGAGGCGCCGACTAACTCTAGATCTGCATTGTAGTCATAGCTGGTGGTAACTGTCTCTGTTCTTTTTGAACCGTCTGGATTAAGTATTGAGGTAGTGATTATTGACTCTAATAGCCTATCCGGGTCAGGTTCTTCTACGTCAGGGCCGAATTGGTCGGGGACATAAAGGTATTTAAATTGGGCATCCACAGTCGTTTCTTTGAGGCTACCATCGATATTTGTGTCAATTATTTCTTCATGGTAGCCGGTAATCAAGTGTTTGTCGTTATAGGTAATATTGGTTCGATCCAGCTCATAATCTAATCCAGTGGTCCTAACGCCTTCTTCATGATAAGAACTAACTCTTCGATAATTGTTATTTTCGTAGGCAATGTTGGTACGAGTAAATGAGCTATTTCCATAAACGCTGTCCTCGATTTCCTGGCTAAAGGCCCGCAGCAGCTTCCCATCGTAACTTAATGCCTTCCAATGAGTTAATGTTACATTCCCCGCCGAATCCACTTCTTTAATGTATTTTTCCGTCTCGTTTTTGTTAGCATTTGTGTCATAGCCTCCATAAAAAAGCGAATCCGGGCTATAGGTTATACCGTAGCAAAAGATACGGGTAATATTGCCTAAATTATCCTTTAAGTCTGCCTCGTAATCGGTAAGAAGTCGGTCATAATTGTATTTCATGTTATAGGTATGCTTGATACCAAGATTCCCGAATTCATCAACAACCCGCTCATTTTCAATTGAGCTGGGCAGGCCGGCCTGGAAGTTCACAATCTTGCCGTCCGAGTACTTAATGTATTTAAATTCTGTTAGATTTGAGGCGGTTTGTTTGTTCTGGTTTTGATTTTGTTGTATTGTCCAGTTGACTTCTTGAGCGTTCTGCGCTCTTAAATAATTTGCTTCTGATACGCCATATGCGGAATCGGAGTTTGCCTGGTAGGAGTTTGAGACTAATTCTTCTATCTGGTTTCTTTTATTTACCCGCTCTTCCTGGCGATTCTCCATGTTAGTAAAAACCTCGACAAAATAACCGTTTCTGATTTTATCGTTGAGGTATTCGCGATATCCCGGTCCGAGATATCCAGCCGGATAATCCCCGGACCAAACAAGTGTGGAGGGTGTGAGGAGTAGGCTCATAGTAATAACCCCGATTATTGCCGTTTTAACTATTTTTTTCTCTCCTTTTTTAATCTGCATCTTTACCTTTTTGTCTGTTCTATTAAACAAAAAGCCGAGCCGCCTTTCTTTCGGCAGCCCGGCTATCGATTGTCTTAGTTTTCGGTTGTCAGTTTTCTGTTGTCAGAATTGTCTGAAAACTGAACACTGACAACTAAATCCTTACTCGATCCGTGGCTTTCCGCCCCCACCTTACGATGAGTTTGGCTTTATCGAGAATCTGGCTTAATTTAATCTTTTTAAAACTTACAAAGAACTGATTAATAAAAAAACCGAGTTACCAATCCTTTTTCGGCAACCCGGCAT
>JBDRNN010000111.1:0-3929 GCA_043811145.1 Candidatus Bathyarchaeota archaeon | reverse complement strand
CGGCTGAAATTAACGTTCAAACAATAGCTGAAATTTTCTCTGCTTTCCGAAACTTTTTGCCACAGTGCTCGTAGAGTTTTACGTGAAGTTTTGGGCCTTTCCTGGTTTTTGGGGTAAGGTCCCATTCTTTTACCGGAGTTAAATTGGTTTCTTGGTTGCATTTTGGACACGTAACCATTCATTGTCACCTGTAACCTTCCACTTATCCAATTATCTGCCCTATAAGTTCGCCTGTAGACAAATCTGACTTTTTATGATAAACAAAAGCGACATAAACCAAAAAGACTCAAAATGTCTTTAGGGGTTTTATTTCTTGTCAAATATAGATTATGCAATTCAATGTAGTGCAGAATTCCAGAAATCCTTGCATAATGGCTTAGCCTTTTTAATGAATGATTTAGAAGAAGCACAACCTTATGATCATGATAACCCGCAAGCGTATGGGAAATATGAAGACAAGAATTCGTACATGAAAAATGCAAACAGTTTCGGAAGGCCTTTTATGCAAATTATAGGATTCACAGGCTTATCGAAAATGTATTACTGGCACTTGCTGAACAAAATCAACTCTTTTGAGAAAGAAAAAAACAAACCTTTAAACAAAGGAATAGTTTGCGGCAACCTTGGAGTATCAGACTTAGCTGAAGGAGATATCGACGGTGGCATCGCCCATCTCCTATGGGCGGGATACGAAGATAGAGGATGGGCAAAGGAATACACTCAAAACATCCTTAGTAGTTCTCTTTATACTCAATTCGCCGAAGGAAAACAAAGAGGTGGCCTGAATCAGTTTGGCGGTGAATCTTCTTGGACACTGCTTAAAAAAGCTATTGATGCCTTCAATAGAGCCACTAACGAAAAAATGGAAATAAAAAGCATCTTTAACGAACTTCACGATAAAGATGAACACCGGGCAATACTTGAAGGTTCCCTACGATATTTCTGTAAGTTCCTTGAGCAACCAGGACGACCAATCTGTCTTAGAGGGGAACGATAAAGTTGTAACGGTGACATGGAGCCAAGACGCAACAATCAGCGCCACCGCAGTTGACATTGAAAACACAAAACTCTGGATGCGATTAATTCAAGGTGGAGTGACCAAGTACACTGAAAACACCACCATAGGCACCAGCCCCTACAGATCCAACAGCCAACCAGTCACCATCGAATCCTCAACCCTGGGATACGGCAGCTACATCCTAAACACCACCCTGATTCAGCAAGGCTCCAACGTAACCCTCGGATATATCGTCAACATTTTCAACATCAACCCACCCGGCGTAGGGTCACCGAGCACCGGGGGAACTGGAGGTGTGCCACTATCTCCAGTCTCAGTCACTCCTGTTCTGGTTCTCGGGCAGCCCGATGTGCAAATTCCTCTCGGCGGATCCGCAAACACAACAATCACAATCACCCTGGACTCCTCTCAGGGAATAACCAGCTACACAATAAAGTCGATAGTTTTTGAAGGCGACCAAGCCCGCTGGATAACCATAATGGGTAAAACACCGATCTTGGTGAAACGGCACGATCCAACATTCAACTACCCGAAATCCCACGTGGACATCCAAATCACTCCTGACGCTAATGCGCAGGTCAACCGGTACACGATACCTTTCACCGCTACAATAATCGACTCCAACCAGGGCACCGCAGAATCCAAAAGCTCTATCACAATAACCGTAACACCACCCTTCATACCCCAAACGATCCCGCCTGAAACAATAGGGTGGGGACTCCTGATCGGACTGCTTGGTGCGGTGGGTACAGGCATGGTCATACATCGACGTCGAAACGGATCTTAGACCGAGATCTTTTTTACCTTGATACTATAATACCTGATGATTAACCATGTCAGAGCTTGAAAAAAAATATGAGACAGCTGTCAAAGATGCTGGTTATGAGCCGTTTGAGGTATTGTCTGAAAAGTGGGGCATCTATGCATTAGTCGATGGATCTTACCTTAAACTTCGAGCAAACGTAATAAAAATTGCAAGACAAACGGATGCTTCGGGAAACATAAACTTCACCGTAAACTCCAATTTGACAATAGGGGTTATCTCGCCAAAAAATTTGAGAGGAGCACCTTCAACCAAGCCAGCGACACCGGAGGAGCTTTCCGCTAACCTGGTTGATGATGATGTGGATTTTACAACCGTGAAAGAAGAGTGGTCAAAATTCAAACTCCAGGATGGAACAATACTCAGCGTAAAAGCCATACCGATAAAAGTCGCTCGATACAGTCTATATGACCCTGCCGGAGAACCGCACTACAACGTAAACAATCAGCTGATTGTCAAAGCTAAGGTTCCTGAAGAGCTTAGAAAGAAAGGAGTAAAGGTGCAGACTTCAGGGCATCCCACATTCATAACCTAATACTGTAAAGTATTATGACCGTTACTGCTTCTCGGAATATTTCTTATTAAATCAGGATTAATTGTGAATTTTGGCATTGGCTATGTCTGGATTCGGTAAATCGGTGCCTCTTTAACTTCATGATATTTTGTTTTCTGGTTTGGTGGGTAATTGGATTGTTACGATAGTGCCTTCGCCTTCCTTGCTTTCCACGTGGATAGTTCCGTTATGAGCTTCTACTATTTTCTTGGCGGAGGGAAGCCCTAGGCCTGATCCTTTCGATTTGGTGGTGAAGAACGGGTCAAATATTTTTTCAAGATTTTCCTCAGCGATACCTACACCTGTGTCTTTGATTTTTACCTCAACAAAGTTGCCTGTTTTATTTGTGGATATGTTCAATATGCCTGAACTTCCATCAGGTATGGACTGCACCGCATTCAAAACCAAGTTAGTAAAAGCGTGTGAAATTTGGTTGTTATCCAAGCTGACTTCAGGAATATCCCCGTAATGTTTACTTATTTTTACAGTTTTTGGAAAAACTAGCTGAATTAGTGTTTGCTCCAGCAGATAGTTAACATCCACCTCTTTGAGGTCAAGGGGATGAGAAGCAGCGAAATCTATAAGGTTCCTCAAGATTCTGTCCGAATAGGCTATGTTGTGGTCTAACAGGTTCAATATGTCCTGCCTAGTTTTACCTCTACTTTCCTTGAGGAGGAATGCAGCACTCCGCATGGCTTGTAACGGGTTCCGAATATCGTGGGCAATAGCCACAGCCACATTACCCATAACGTTCAGTTTATCGATCTCCTTAGACTGTTCTTCCAGCTTCTTACGTTCAGTTATATCCCGAAAGATTGCTTGAACACCAACAACTTTTCCATCCTTAACTATCGGTGAACCTCTAGTCTCAACAGTTGCTAGCGCCCCGTCCTTTTTCAATATGTTTAGCTCCAAACTTATGGTAGTCTTGCCTTCCACCACTTCAGTAATAGCTTGAAGTATGTTGGGAACCTCCGATTCAGGCAAGTAGCTCCAGAAAGGTTTTCCAGTAAACTCTTCAATCTTACGACCACCGATATTTTCGATTGCAGGAGAAGCATAAAGTATACGCCCTTCCAGATCGAATGCAACTATTGCATCAAAGCTTCTCTCGACTAGGCCCCTGAACTTCTCCTCAGATTCCTGCAGTTTTTTGGTTCTCTCTTCAACCATCTCCTCCAAGTGTGCAGAATAATGTTTCAGTTTATCCTCCATCCGCTTGCGTTCGGTGATGTTTTTTGCTGTAAATACGACAGATGTGGTTTCACCGTGTGCATCTTGTATGGTGCTTGCGGATAGTTCTGTCGGAAACTCCTCACTGTCCTTGGTTAATAAGGGGCATTCTACGTTCTTGATGGTGCCTTCCTTCAGGATCTTTTCGAAGTTCTCTTTTGTTCTCTGCCTGTATTCTGGAGCAACCAGATCAAATGCACTTTTGCCGATAAGTTCTTCCTTAAAGTAGCTAAGCATATCCAATGTTGCTTGATTACATTCAACTATATTTCCATCCAAACCAGTAACCGCAATAGCGTCAG
>JBDRNN010000110.1:0-2713 GCA_043811145.1 Candidatus Bathyarchaeota archaeon | reverse complement strand
AATCTTACGCCGTCCTTTAGAAGCTTCCTTTTCAGCAGATACAAGTTCGAGTTTTCTATCTTTTTTCGTCCTGAACCCTTTTATACTGCCACTAGTTAACAAACCACTGCTTCTAAGGTAGAATAAGCTCCTAAGCAAAGGAGGCTTATTCTATGAAATATCGCCAATGGACAAGTAAACAAAAGAGTCAAATCGTACTTGAAGGGCTCTCGGGACAAATCGATATTGGTGCGCTCTGCCAGAAATATCTGATCTCCCAGACCCAGTATTACAAATGGCGTGATCTGTTCTTAAAGAACTGCCATCAGTCCTTTGATGTCAAGAAACAAACCGAGAAAGAACAGCATCTGGAACAGAAAGTCTCTAAATTGACCAAAATCATCGGTGATCTCACCGTAGAGTTAAAAAAAAGCGAATACGAGCTATGAGACGAAGACGCTCTCAATCCACGGTCGCTCACGACATAGAATTATTATCTATGATAGAGCCTATCAAGATTGACCACCCTCTCTGGGGATACAGGCGCATATGGTCGTATCTGAAATACCGCCAGGAATACTCTACGGGTATCAACAGAGTCTGCCGAGTTATGAAAGAGCATATGTTCCTGGTCACTAAACAAGAACGCCTCAGGGCTAAGAGAGGCCCAATAAAACCAAAGCCTATTGCGGATAGGCCTAACCAGTTCTGGGGCATTGACATGACTAAGATCCGCATGACCACTTGGGGCTGGCTGTATCTGTGTGTTGTCCTTGATTGGCATACCAAAGAGATCATAGGCTATTCTCTCGGCCTTCAGTCTAAGACTGATGACTGGCTTAACGCCCTGCAGATGGCAGTCAACGACAGGTTCCCTGCCGGTATCCGTGAAACTCTCAAAGAACAAAAGCTATTTCTTATCTCTGACAACGGGTGTCAGCCTACATCTCAAAGGTTTATGATGAGCTGTTCGCTCTTGGGTGTAAAACAAATATTCACTACCTGGTCTAATCCTAAGGGTTACTCTGACACTGAACGGGTACTACGCACCCTCAAAGAAGACCTGGTATGGACCTACGAATGGGATAATCCTTTTGACTTCGAGATTGCGCTGGCGAACTGGGTTGATAGCTACAACACCGATTTCCCACACCAGAGCCTTAACAATTTAACGCCCAGGCAGTTCCATGAAACCTATATTAACAAAGAGCTTATTTCTACCTAAAAAAAGTGCTTGCTAAAGTAGTGGCATTACACTTTTAATCTCGTCTATTTCGCCCTTGTAGTAAATGGTATTTTACTTCCCCTGTACTCTAAAATCAACCATGCTTAAGGCTGTTTTAACTTACCAACCACACCCAGTGGAGTTTATAGCCCCACCAGTAGTTATGATAAATTTTTTACTACCAGTTGCCCCACAACTCTCTGGGGTAGCGACAAATGTATATCCCTCCATAGATAGAGTAGGTTCAATCCTATATCCTTGCCGTTCTTCACCGTTAGCATAATTAATATTGATGTAGGGAGAGGTGCCGTTGGTTAAGACTGACATTACAGCAGGATAGTAGCCGTGATTTTCCGATGCAAACGTCTCACAGGCAGTGGAAAGCATCATAATCGTCGCTTGGGCAGCTGCTTCATTGGCCATTACCCTTGCATTTCTCTTTTGATTTTCACCTATCCCGTTAAAAAAAGGTACAATCATAAATATCCATATACCAAAAATTATCAATGGTAAAACTATAAACATACCAACGCCAATTTTAACCCCATCTTTAACGGTGGCCCCAGCTTTAGTTTTCTCTACACTTTTAGAAGTGGTGCTAGGCTGCCCTACATGTTTTCCAGTTTTCAAATCAAAGTTGCAAAATCTACAAATTACAGCTTCCTCTTGTATCTCTTCAGCGCAATAAGGGCATTTTTTCATGTTTGCTTCCCTTTTTACAGTCTATACCCCACCTAACATTTTCACCATCCCACAGAACCCAAGGAAAAGAATTTTTTGTTGTTCATCTAATAGCTTATCGCTACGTACTATTAGTTTTGTAAATGTATGGATAACTTAGTATCTTAGCATCTCCACCTTCGCCCAGATATCATCAACTGTCGCTTTACTTATATTAAATTGCTTTGCGACTTTTGCTGTACACATATCCTCGATTTTGTCACAAGCCCTTACCCATTCTCTATCGGAAGAATAATTAGCTCTATCAGGCTCTGGATTAAAATCAAACTCTCTTTTTAGTGCGTCATGAACCCGCCTCTCAAAAGGTAAAATGGATTTTGTTCTGTAGTTGCCGTCTGGTCCATAAACTCCAGGATAATCCTTTCCCGTTTGTATGCTTTTTTCTTGATTCAGAGACACTTCTTGATGAGCAGATTCTAGCTTATCTTTGTTGATGTCGATTTTTATATCGTCTGTTCCAATAATCCCAAAAGCCTTCCCAACCCATGCGCTTTTGTCTTGACGGTATGTTTCTTCAGATAAATAAGCATAAATAACACTTTGCTTTACGAATTGTTTATAATTTGATACGGATGTAGCTGCATCGCTTGAGGCTTTCTCTAAAATTAGCCTTAAAGTTTCTTCTTTTACGATGGTATTTACAACGATAGAATTGGTAAGCATCACTTTTAGGGGAGAATCAAATCTTTCTGTATCAATGATTTTATAAGAAATCTCATCTGTGCGGTTATCGGTCTCAGCATAGATACCTTTTTGTTGCTGACCGAC
>JBDRNN010000109.1:0-3098 GCA_043811145.1 Candidatus Bathyarchaeota archaeon | reverse complement strand
AGCGGTTATAATCTTATCATACTGCAATAACGAGTCTATGTTAAACTTCGCGTTTTGAATGGCTTGCTCTATCAGGCCATAGGTGATTAGTGGGGTTCCACAGCATTTTTGTTGGGGAAGTACTGGCTCGATTCCATTGTGCCCCAACACCCTGATTAGTGCATCGCCTATGCCGATGTTTAATAAGTTATCAGCACAACCATGGAAGTAGGCAACCTTACCGCGTTCTTCCTTCGCTTTTGTCAGATGGCTATACCTCTGCCTCAAGGTCTTCTTACTAATTTTTGGCAATACCGTGTCTTTATCTAGCTTGGCACTGGGTGACAGTGACTTTGCAAGGGGCTTGGTTAGATTTTCGAGCAATTGTCTTGAGATGTTTTTATCCCATAAGCCTTGGGTGACTTCAGCTGTTTTTGCTACCTTTTTGAATAACCAATCCTTGTCTTGAATCCCAGCAATAATTTCTGCTAGTTTAGCGGAATGACCTTCTCGCTTCTCAAGAATCAACTTTGCAACATCAACGCCGGCGGGGCATATGATTGTGCAAGACCTGCAGTTAAGACAGTTGTCAATTGTCTCCTTTGAGGCTTCATAGTTGTAGTTTCTATCAGTGATTATTCGAAATCTGCCTCTAGCTGAGTAGCGCTCCTCTTTAGTTACATCATAGACTGGACAAACTGAGTTACATTTTCCGCAGGTTGCACAGGCCTCACGAAATTTCCCATAGTCGATAAATTCTGTGAAATTTTTGTCGCTAAATTTCACATCAGGGTTAAGAATACCATATGGATCTAGAAATTTTTTCGTTGTTTTAAAGAGGCTGTAAATTTCTTGACCGAAGGATTCTATCAGAAATTGAGAACGAACACGCCCATCCCCATGTTCACCGGCTAATGCTCCATCAAAGGATTTCAGCTCATTGTAGGTTTCTTTTGCAACAGCCATCATCTTTCCATAGCTGATTGGATTACTTACATCGAGCAATGGTCGAATATGCAGATTTCCGTCCCCGATATGGCCGTAAATCCCCGCTTCAATTTCATGTTTTTTGAACAAATTGCTCATGAATTTGATGAATGCTGGAATCTTCCTAACAGGAACCACGACATCTTCGATAAAAGGCACCGGTTTTTTACTTTTGTCGTATCTATATAGGGTTGGGAGAACGGCTTTCCTAACTTTCCAAAGGTTTTCTTGCGCCTCACTTTCATAGGTTACTTCCAGTTCTCTGCTAAGCCTAAAGTTCTTGCAAATCTCGTTAGTTTTCTGGATTTTGTCTTGTAGATCGCCATCACTGTACTCGACAAGGAGCATAGCCTCAGCGGATTTGGGAATGTTATATTTTTCTCGACCTAGTAAGTTAAGCGTGTTGAAGTCAATTATTTCGCAGGCGAGTGGTTCCAGTTGGAAAATATCACCAGCAGCTTCTCCTACTTCCTCGAGATCATTAAAGTAAAGTAGGGCAGTTACTTTGTTTTTCGGTTTATCAGTTAATTTAAGCTTAGCTTTTACAATTATTCCTAGAGTGCCTTCGCTTCCAATAAACAGTTGCGATAAGTCAAACCGGTTGTGTTCTAACCCTTCCGCCAAGTCAAAGATATTGTAACCGCTACTTATTTTACTAACTTTTTTCGTTGCAGATTTTATTAACTCCTTATTCTTTTGAACTAACTCGAATATGGCTTGGATGGGCCTGTTTTCAGCTAGAATTCGATTAAAGTCGTTATTCTCAATGGAGTAATCTTTCGCAATTATTTTTTTTCCGTTCGCCAGATAGACTTCCAGTTCGCTTACATAATCTTTTGTGCTTCCATATTTTACAGAGCGAGGACCTGAGGAATTGTTAGCAAGCATTCCACCAATCTTGCAGACATCACCACTAGCAGGATCTGGAGGGAAAAGAAGGCCAAAACGGGCGAGTTTCTTGTTTAATTCGCTGTATACGATGCCGGGTTGAACTGTGACAGATTTCTCTTCTTTATTTATCTCTAGGATTTTGTCCATTTTAGAGAAGTCGAGAATTATTCCTCTCCCAATCGCATTTCCTGCGATGCTTGTCCCTGCACATCTGGGAGTTACTGGAACACTGTGCTCGCGTGCGTATTTTAAAACTTTCTTTATATGTTCCTCATCTTCGACCATGACAATTGCTTTGGGCCGAATTTTATACAGGCTTGCATCCGTTGAATAAACAGTCAGACTCAGCGGGTCATCTCTAACTATTTTCTCGCCTAAGATGACTTTCAGGTCTGCTGCGATGGGAGACATATCTTTTACAAGCCTGTTTTATTAAAAGGAGATATACTGGTTTATTTATAAATCGGTAAAAAATGTAAAACTTATTTTCATAGTTTCCAAGATGTAAACGTCAAACGAGTTAACTGTATCTTTCTCTCAGTTTTTTAACCAGATCTTTCTCCAGGCAGATATAATCAAGTATTGTCCCGCTACTCCTCTTCAGATCCATAACTTCAATAAGTGGAGAGTACTTTCCTCCAGCTATTCCGTTTGCCAGCACAGCAGCACCCTCCGCGCCCTCCTTTACATTCTCAGCTCGCCTCCCCAAGGTTCTCACACCTATCTTCCACCCAAAATTCTGAGAAAAATCTTGGAGTTTAGTCTTCAAATCTTCCAAGAAAGTTTGCACTCTCATGAATCTACCACTCAGAATTATCTCGGAAGGTTGAGGGAGCGTTGTCAAAAGCATCGCCAGATCTTTTAGCGCAGATTCGATCAGAGCATCATAAGCTTTTCCAATTCGGTCATCTGTCTTAGATAACTTAACGAATTCATCAGGAGATACGTCACTCGGATCTACATCTGCGACTGATGTAGCGCCACCAGAGAATAGAAGTTGCTTAGAAAAGTTAGGCAGTGCATTGGAGAGTGCATAAGCGAGCTCTGAATCCATGCCGCCCATACCTAAGTAGCCCAGTCCACCAGTAGTGCCGCCAATACTGTCAACGATCCTACCTTTGTCTACTGCCATTGCTACGGTATATGCAAAGCCTACCTCAAGCAAGATAAACGATGTTTCAGAACAGCCAATGTTGTAGCGTTCTGCTTGATCCTTTACTGCTAACAACGCACTGAAGAGC
>JBDRNN010000108.1:0-3356 GCA_043811145.1 Candidatus Bathyarchaeota archaeon | reverse complement strand
TAGAAAGTGGGATAACAAAGAAAGAAAAGACGACAGAGAAGAAAGAAATACGTCTAATACAAAAATGAAAAAACCAGCTACTATTTTTCTAGTAGTTTGTGTACTCATTGTTATTATAGGCGTTATCGGATTGCTGGTATGATTATGTGTGGGTAACATTGGTGCGCACACACACTTATAACAATAAATTATATTTGGAGAAAATATTGCAGAATAGCGTAATTTTTGTTCAGCTTAAAATAAAAGAAACTATCCGTTATGTTTTATAGGTTAAAGATACATGAAACATTCAGTAAAAACAGGGCTTTACTTTGGTTGCACATCGGGCATAATTACAACGCTTGGATTAATGGTGGGCTTACACTCTGGCACCCACTTACAACTTGCAGTTATGGGGGGAATTTTAGTAATCGCCGTAGCCGATGCATTTTCAGACGCATTGGGCATTCATATGTCTGAGGAATCTGAGAGTAAACATTCTAGAAAAGAGATATGGGAATCAACATTTTTCACATTTCTATCCAAGTTTATTTTTGCATCAGCATTTATCATTCCAATCTTATTTTTCGAACTTTATACAGCGATTATTGTAAACATAATTTGGGGTTTAGCCGTACTTAGCATTCTCAGTTCTAGTATCGCTAAGGCACAAAAAGCAAACATTTGGAAGGTAGTAGGAGAACATCTATCTATTGCAGTTGCAGTCATAGTCATAGCTCATTATGTTGGTGACTGGGTTTCGTTAACATTTGTTTAGATGAAATTAGACATTATAATGTGTGTGTGGGTACCTTGGTGCGCGCACACACCCCTTATGATAGCCCATTCTTTGGAAGGTTAAATTTTAACTTTTTATCGTTTCCTCTCTTTTACCGAGTAAAGTTAGTTTTCGCAGGAAATGTTTCACGTTTAAATTGGGGGTTTAGAGGCGTTCCGTTCTTCATTATTCGCACGGGGTTAACCAACTGTACGATAGCTAAGTTACGCTTATTAGACATTGGCGTCTCACTAACTATTTTAAAAGTGTATATCCCCTAAAGATTTCTGAGTTACCGTTGGGAATTGTCTATGGTAAGTGTGAAAGAGGGGGTATTAGAAAGTGTTTAAAAGATATGAAAAGAATCCGGTTTTGAAACCTCTAAAAGACCATGCTTGGGAATCAAAAAGAGTGTTTAATTGCGCCGCAGTATACGAAAAGGGAAAAGTGCATATCGTTTACCGAGCTCAGGGAGAAGACGGCATATCTAGATTGGGTTATGCCTCAAGTTTTGACGGATACCGCATAGACGAGAGACTTGACTTACCAATTTTCTCTCCAGCAACCCATTTTGAGACATTTGGATGCGAGGACCCTAGAGTAACAAAGATTGAAAATGACTATTACATGTGCTATACGGCCTACAGTAAGTTTCGAAGGTGGAGTAGGGTAAATAGCAAGATGAGATTAGCGCAGGCAGGATTAACCTCAATCTCGGTCAATAATTTTTTCGGTCAGGAGTGGAGTTGGAAAAAAAGAGTTTACCCGTTCCCTCTAACCGATAGTAAAAACATGGTGCTTTTCCCAAGAAAGTTTAATGGGAAATATGTGGTCTACCACCGTATTCCACCGCACATATGGATTGCCTATTCAGACAACTTAGAAGACTGGTCACAGAGTCACCATAAGATAGTTATGCAACCACGTGAGACATGGGAAAATGTTAAGATAGGTGCCGGCGCACCCCCAATCAAAACCGAGAAGGGATGGTTATTTGTTTATCATGGTATTGATGAACATTTCACTTATAGATTGGGGCTCGCACTCATAGATCCAGATGACCCTGAAACGGTGAGGAGGAGCAGAAAACCGATTTTTGAACCAAAAGAAAAATATGAGCAAAACATTGTTTTTTCATGTGGTGCGGTAGTCATGGATGGAAAACTTTTTATATATTACGGTGCAGCTGACAGGGTAATTGGCGTAGCCACAGCCGATGTTTCAGAACTGTTATCGTTGTTTGAAACATAGATAAAGTAGTGAATTTTCCCATATAATGGGGGGGTTTGCCACCAGCTTAATAAGAGCGTAGTAACTGGAGTCTCTGATTGTTAAAAATGAATGTTCTCATGGTTTCTTCTTATCCTCCAATGCGTTGCGGAATCGCTAGATACACTGGAAACTTGGTGAAGGCACTGAAAAAGTTAGATATTAATGTTCAGGTTGCCTGCCATTTTGAAGGGATTGGTGACTTTAGGATACTGGATTTTAATTCTCATCACAACTCAGAAATTCTGTTAAAAACTGTGAAAGAAATGAACCCCGACTTAGTTCATGTCCAATACGAACCAGGTCTTTACCATGAAGGTTATATTTTCACGGACTTGGTTCCTGGAAGTTTACATAGGCCCTTGCCCCTGTCAGATTTTTACAGAAAATGTAAAGTCAAAATTGCAACTACTTTTCACTCAATCTACGTACCAACTGAATTTTTCCGCTATTCGGCAAAGAATTGTTTTTCTCCTAGAAGAATACTGAATACCTGCTTATCATGGGGAATTTTTTCATACTTGGCGAGAAATAGGGAGATCGCTAGCCTCAGCTCCAAGGTCATCCAACTTTCTCAAACTTCAGCGAATGTACTTCGTAAGGGCACGGTCATATACCATGGTGCAGAACCGCATCCATCAGTACTACTAGTGAAAAAGGAAGAGTTGAGGAGAAAGCTTAAACTTCCAACTGAACAGAGACTGGCAGTTATCACTGGATTCGGTCACCCCTCTAAAGGAGTAGCTGATTTAAAGAAAATAGATATACCCGAAAATTGGAGGCTTGTGGTAAACCAGCACAAACATCCTAGGAGTAACGAACCGACTAAAATAGTTCAACTTAAAAATGCTCTGTACCTTGACAAAGGAATGTTAAACGATCAAGAATTTTCTGAACTTCTTGCAGCATGTGATGTGGTTTTGCTTTCTCATCAAATAGCCTCATGCTCGGGGACACTGTTTGATGGGCTGGCAAATGGGCTACCTTTCATCGCTCCAAACTCAGCTTTTTTCAGAGAGTTTGCTTCTAAAGGTTTAGGAAAATGTTTTAAAACAGCCAAAGAAATTCCCAAGATCATGTCTGAGTTAGATGAAGAATTGAATTTGTTTCAGAAAAATGTTAAGGATTTCAGGGAGCAAATCGCCTGGAGCACGGTTGCTAGAAAGCATGCGGCTCTTTATGAGGATATTAACGAAGGATAAGAAATTGGTCGAAAGGCAGGTTTTTTTCATTCTGAGCGCGCTTGTTACCACTTATCGTGATGTACCATGTTCTCTAGTGGCTTCCTCTTCTTACTTCCAATAAAAGTCTTGAGCATCTTGCTCCCCAA
>JBDRNN010000107.1:0-6493 GCA_043811145.1 Candidatus Bathyarchaeota archaeon | reverse complement strand
AGGAGATACTACCGTACTGTCTCGCGACGTACTGAACCCAGCTCATGTGGGACTTTAATGGATGAACAACCCAACCCTTGGCCGCTCCTACACGACCAGGATGTCCCAAGCCCACAGCGATGTACCAAACCGCGGGGTCGATTTATACCAGTCTGAGCTAACGCTCAAGACCTTTTGATAAAACTTTTGACATTTTAAAGAATCAGGCAAAAGTACTGTGTACTCTCGCCCGCGACGAGCCTGTTACCTCCAGGGTAGCTTGTCTGACAGCTTGAATCCTCATCAAAGGGATTTCAAGGTTCGTTAAGCCCGACTTTCGTCTCTGCATTCTACGCTTTTAAGAATACAGTCAGCCTTGCATTTGTCTTTAACCCTCTACTTCCGATTTCTGACCGGAATGAGCAAAGCATTGGGCGCCCTTGTTTCCTTATCGAGGGCGTACCGCCCCAGCCAAACTATCCACCTGACGCTGTCCTCTTTCGAGTAAGCGATACAAAATGTGCTAAGTGGTGTAACACTTTCGCCTATTTGCAACCCAGAAGCTGCAACATAACGGCTCCCACTTACGCTTGGTAGCACACTTCGTACCACAACATCAGACTATAGTAAAGCTCCATGGAGTCTTCGTTTCCCTCTGGAAGTTACCGGCATCTTCACCGGTCAGTAATTTCACTAGGTCCTAGATAGGGACAGTGGGAGCGACGTTACGTCATTCATGCAAGCCGCCAATTAAGCGGCGAGGTATTACGCTACCTTAAGCAATCGTATCGCACATTACTGTACGGATTGGACTATATCATCACCTTTCGGTGTCTCGCGTATAGTCTCTGAGGATCCCTTTATACTATCCAACACGTCATTGAGTTGGTATCTTCTTTGTTTGCCCTCCATATTCATATGAAAAGCAAGTTTTACCAACTCTTTAAATGATTCGAGTTCTGTATGTTCCCTATTTTCTAATCCCATGACAATCCTTTTGAAAAGTTTAAAATCCTTTTTCTTGACCAATAATTCATATCGATCAAAGAAAGTAATGATCTTTTCAACTAATTGTCTTCGATTATCAACAAGGAATTGCAATGTATTCGGTTGTCCTGGTTTCTCTATAATACGTCCACAATTGAATGTTTTTTTTACCAGTTCCAAAACCTCGCGGCTTTGTTCATGTTGTGTTACATGAAAAACTGGGTCCAAAACCCATCCAAATCGTGTCGTTTCTTGCTTCTTTAGAGAAACATTGAAACAACCTTCTGCATCCACAAAACCCAGGATATAATATTTGAGGTATCTTTCTTTTGGTAGTTTACTCAACTCCATAAATACCACCTCCTGGTTTCCTGCTGATTGCCCTCATCGCCTTCGGAATTTTCCCATACTATGGATCCGTGGCTTTGGGTTTCCAGCATATAGCGAGATTTATTGCGACCCCCCTTGTGTCGAGGGTCAGAGTTACCCCCGCTCTTTACTAGCCCTTCTCCCGGTTGAACCCGATGTTCAGGTACTAGCAGTGAGCAGACGTCGACCATCATACTCAGCCTTTCGGCTCTGCGATGATCTGTGTTTTTGGTAAACAGTCGCACTCCCCTTGTTATTGAAACCACAACATTACTCATGCTATGGCACCCCTTCTTCCTAAGTTACAGGGCTAACTTGCCGAGTTCCCTTACCTAGGTTGTCCTATCACACCTTAGCCTTTTCAGCTAGAGCACCTGTACTGGTTCTCGGTACGATTATGAAGGATCGTTCCACATCTTTTTTCATGGGCTACTGGACTTGATCGAGTTACCCCTAAGAGATTCATTCGTTTCTCCTCACAATGAGACTCCACGAAGTTACCCTCATCAGACATCCGAAGATGCTCAACCTATCCAAAAGCGTCAAGAATGTGGCATGCCTTGCGGCGCCTACCTCCATAGGACCAGAATATTAACTGGTTTCCCTAATTTCGGGCTTCAGGTGTTACCATTGCCCTTAGGATCGCCTAACCCTCAGCTGAAGAACGTGGCTGAGGAATCCTTGCTCTATGAGGTGTCCGGAATTCTCGTCCGGATATGCTGCTACTTATATCAGGATATTCATAACAGGCCGCTCCACACGATGTTACCACCGTGCTTCTAGGCAACCCGTTCGCCCCCTTACTCAATATTTGTATATTGGTGAGGTATCGGAAGCTAGTTTAGTCCCGTGAATTTTCAGAATCTGTACTCTAGACCGGTCCGCTATTACGCGTTGTTTGAAGGATGGCTGCTTCTGAGCCTACCTCCCGGTTGTTTTTGAATAGAGACTCCTTCCAGATTAACACTTAACTAGCATTTAGGGCCCTTAGCCTCACGTACGGTCGTTCCCGTAAGGGACGCCAGACTTACTCAGACGCCCCGACTGCCTCCTTCTACGAAGATATAACATTCGGAGTTTGAGAAGATGGCGATCCCTTTCGGAACCAATCCACCTAATCAGTGCTCTACCGCTATATCCTTCTCCAGAGACGCTGTCCTGAGAGACATTTCAGAGGGAACCCGCTATCGCCATGTTCGACAGGACTATCACCCCTACACCCAATTCACCTAAGAGGAATATACCATCACTAGTTGCGGACCTCCATCAATCGTCAGATTGACTTCATCCTGATCGGGCGTAGCTCACTATGGCTTCGGGTCTACTGAATGTGACTAATCGCGAATTACCACGATGTCCCTTACCCTTGCGGGCTGCGGACTATTGCTTTCGCTTTGATTTTCATCTCGCCACATCTAATAACTCCCTGACTCTTGCTTCGAGAAGAAAGACAAGACACTGCTTAATTTATGTCGTTTGTTAAGTTTCCCGAACTTACTTCCATAAACCTACGCTTTTATGCCTTGCCATTCTGTAACCACTTAATTTCAGGTTCTTTTCACACTGCTCCCGCAGTGCTTTTCAGCGTTCGCTCGCGCTACTGATTCGCTATCGGTCTTATGCCTCATATTTAGATTTAGAAGTTGATACTCCCATGTTCATGCCCGCTATCCGGCGGACACTACTCTTTTTGGATCATTCCTTCCTCCTTCACCTACGAGACTGTTACTCGCTAAGGTACTTTTTTCCAAAAGACTTCGGTTCAGACAAAGGATACTCCCCACCACATCTACCGTCTTGTTACCAAAACGGAATTCGGTTTGATCTAACCGGCGTTCACTCGCTGTTACTAACCGGATCTCGTTGATTTCTTTTCCACCCTCTACTAAGATGCTTCATTTCGAGGGGTTGCTGCACATTACTGTGCTCAGTCAGACCCTTGGATCAAAGACTGCGTGCGTCTACCCAAGGCGTTTCGCCGCTTGCCGCGTGACTGTGCGGGCATAAGCCAAGCCATCCACTAAGTGGCGTATAGTTCGTTTTGCATATAAAATGCAAAACCAGCATATATGACACTACTATTATTTCCAGAGATATTGAAGTATCTAACATTATTATCGTATGATACTATCTCCTTAGTTTGCCAAAATTTTTTCTTACGAAAAAACTTCAACAAACAAAACTTGTCGTTACTTCACACGCATGAAATTCTCTGCAAATGCAGAGAGACATATAACATTCTAACCACAATTTCATCAAGTCTTAGAGTATAGACTCTCATCGAAAAGTTAGAGCGGAAGAATACTATGATGTAACTTATTTATAAGCTTTTCGTCTTCTCGAACGCTTACGACGATATTTTTTATTTGTTTTTTTGAACATAATTTTCCGATTATTTTAACCATGGTTCAAATCAAAAACGTTTATTAACTGTGACTACTTATGTTTATTATCAATCTTTTTCTTTAACAAAATTTAAGGATTATTAGAATTTAACATCATATTAAAAAGGTGAAATTATGAAAATAGGCGACAAAATACCTGGTTTGGAGGCAAATGCCTTCATAGATAAAGAAATAAAAAAAGTAAAACTCTCAGATTACGAAGGAAAATGGCTTATAATGTTATTTTACCCTGCTGATTTTACTTTTATTTGTCCAACTGAATTGGCAGAAATGGCAGATCATTATGAAGAACTGAAAAAATTCGGTTGCGAAGTTTTGAGTGTGAGTGTTGATACTGCATTTGTCCATAAAGCATGGCATGATACTTCACCCTCAATAAAAAAGATAAATTATCCAATGCTTGCTGATCCATCAGGAAAAATTTGCAAAGTATTCGGAACATACATTGAAGAAGAAGGACTCTCTGTTCGCGGTACTTTTATCATAAACCCTGAAGGTATTGTCAAGGCTATTGAACTTCATGATAATAGTATTGGGAGAAATGCGAAAGAAATAATAAGAAAATTAAAGGCAGCGAAATTTGTTGCAGAAAATGATGGATTTGTCTGTCCAGCAAGCTGGGAACCTGGTAAAGAAACACTTAAACCAGGAACAGATCTAATAGGAAAAATCTAATTATTTCTTCTCTCCTATTTTTGCATCCAACATGAGCAGAATGCTCATATTATTTCCTGCCATTTTTACTTTTTCTACTAATTCGTTTGTGATCTCTTCTTCTTCAACTTGTTCAGTTAAAAACCATTGAAGAAATACTTTTGTAGTAATGTCTTTTTCACTATCTGCAACAGCATTGAGTTTATAGAACATCTTTGTTACTTCTAGCTCGTGTGTATATGCATCTTCAAAGACTTCTAATATGGATTTCCATTCTGTTTTTGGTTCAGAGATTTGTTTCAGAATAACGTTTCCTCCGCGTTCATTAATATAATCCATAATCTTCTTTGCATGACTCATCTCTTCACTTGCATGCTGGCCCATCCATGCTGCAAAACCTTTGAAATTTTTTGATTCAAAATACATAGCAGCTGATAAGTAGAGATACCATGCATATAGTTCTTCATTAACCTGTTTATTGAGCACATCTTCTAATTTTTTATCAAGTTTCATTTTATTCCCTCCACCCTATTTGTTAATAATTAAAAAATAAAAAAAATTAGCTGCTATTATTCAACCAAACTACTTACGTCAATTATGTTTTGACCAGAACCAGTTACCTTTGGTACCTGACCGTTCCATCTTTGCACATAAAGATATCTTACATATGGGTCGTTTAAACTCTGGGTTATCGTATTAATTGCTTCTGCTTCAGCATTTGCTCTCAATACCTGTGATTCTGCTTGTGCTGTTGCTTCGATAACCATAGAAATTGCACTGGCATTTTTCTCTGCAATTAGTTGTTGTACTTGAACTTGTTTTTTCTGAAGTTCAAGTTGTGCTTGTTGTAATTCCTGTTCAACAACAACTTTTGATTCAATCGCCTTGTTGAATTCTGGTGAGAAGTCAAAGTTTGTAATTGATACTGCAATCAAATCTATATCGTATTCTGCTAGTCTTTCTCTTAAATCAGCAGTAATGGTCTGTTTTACTGTTTCTCTTTTAGTAATTAATTCAGCTGCAGTGCGTTTTGCAGTGTTTGATTTAACAACCTCTTGCACAATAGGTTGAATTATTCTCATCTCTTGGTCCCCTCTAAAATTTTCGTAGAGTGTTTGTACCCCCGCATCACTGGAGGGTATTCGGTAATTGACTGCTATAGTTGTTTGTACAATCTGTAAATCTGCTGATGCTGCTGTTGCATCGGCTTCGAATTTTTGTATCTGTGTTGACATCGTAACAACATCATTCATGAAAGGGATAAGCAAATGTACACCAGGTTGCCAAATTTCTTTTACTCTACCAAATTCAAGTAAGACTCCAACTTCACCAGCATTAATTACCCTAATCGGGAAAAATATCAACAAAAAGATTAGGACAAAAAAACCGATGACTAAGAACATCGCAAGTTTTATTCCATGATGGAACGCAATATTATCTGACATTGTAAATACCTCCAGTGCAGTCTACTTCGACTACCTTTTTAATCATTGACTTTGTAATTCTTGTAGTTGTTCAAAAGTAATTGTTTGCGAACCATAATTTGTTTGTATCATACAAGCGTTATCTAAAAGAAAACAATCTATGTTTGCGAAATACTGTTGTGTGATATCTAATGTTTTAATACTACAACCATAGGTTTTTCTCTCTTCGGATACTGTTTCTTCACATTCACATTTTGTAACTGCAAATGCCTGTGCGCCTGCAAAGTTTTTTGCTTGATTCAAACAGGCTGTTTCAACATTATCATTTGTAATATTCATCCAAAATTCCAAATCAATATCAGTTGCATTATTGTCTGGCACTATAGTTTGATTTTGTGGGTCAACTATTGTCCCATTATCCTGTGAGTCATTAACTTGGTTTGTGGCATTTTGAATTTGATTAGTTCCTAAACAAGATAAAAGCAAAAAAACAATAATTGTTGCTGGAAGTTTCATCATATTCATCATCTGATTTTCATTCCAACCAGAGTTATTAAAATAGTTTGCAGATTTTTTCTGTTTTAGAAACTTGACTAAAGTGTTTTAATACTTTTCCACTAATAACCATAAATATAAATGTGATTCAAAAATGGCCAGACCTATTTATACTCCAGT
>JBDRNN010000106.1:0-4064 GCA_043811145.1 Candidatus Bathyarchaeota archaeon | reverse complement strand
GCGTTCCCCATAGCAACCTGTGTATTCGCTGCAATACCCGTTGAGACAGTGGGCTTCGAAAGGGGGGCATTTGCATCGGGGTTATCTAACGGTCTTGGAGAAATATTCGGAGCTGGTTTGTTAGCTAGCTCAGTTGGTTTGCTTGCAGATATATATGGCATACAGGTAGCCGGAGTTGTTCTAGTTGTATCTGCAGTAATAGGCACCGTATTTTCGTTATTTTTAAGAGAAACTGCCCCAAGAATTCTAGAAAAAAGATCTATCAAGCCTAGTTTTCAAATATAAAAGTTAAAGTTTGTTGTGATAATCAACAGTAATATATCTTTAAAATCGCTGTAAATCTTTGTATACTTTTGGATAGTAAGAATCATGACGGTTGATCTTAACATCGTCAATTCAAAAATATTCTTTGATGGAAGGCTACTGGAAGGTGGCATTTCGATTGATGATGGTAAGATATTAAAGGTTGGAAAAGAAACTAACCTTCTGAAAAGTTCTGAAAAAATAAACGCTAACGGTTCACTGCTTCTCCCCGGGCTGATTGACGCTCATGTTCATCTCCGTGACATGGAGTTAACCTACAAGGAAGATTTTTACACTGGAACCTGTGCGGCTGCTTCAGGCGGCTTCACAACCGTCTTAGACATGCCCAACACTAGACCGATCACAGATTCTCCCATACGATTGAAAGATAAAATTAGAATTGCCAAATCAAAAATTGTCGTTAATACTGGTTTTTACACCGCATTTCCATCTCGTATTGAACTTTTTGAATCCACTGTAAAGGAAGGTGCCATCGCCTTCAAAGCCAATCTCCTGACATCTTGGTCGAAGCTTAATCTTGAGGATGATGAAGTTTTAGGTTCTGCCCTATCTGAAACGTCAAAACTTCAGAGAGTAGTAGCTGTCCACGCTGAAGATAGGTCTACAGTCGAGGCTGGAGAGGTGAAACTTAGAGAAAAAGGAAGATGTGCTCCTGACGATTTTTCAAAGGCTCACAGTGAGGAAGCTGAAATTAAAGCAGTAAGGAGAGTCCTAAGAATATTGAAGAAAGACAATCGCGTACACTTCTGTCATCTGAGCTCACCAAAATCCTTGGACCTGATCAACGAAGCTAGGAAAAAAAATCTAAAGGTTACCTGTGAGGTTACACCTCACCATCTCTTTCTCTCAGAGAAAAATCTCAAAAAATTGGGAGGTATCGCTCTCACAGATCCTCCTCTCCGAAGTGAAGAGAGTATGAGAACTCTTTGGGAGATGTCAAGTACGGGAGCTTCCGACTTTGTTGTAAGTGATCATGCTCCTCACGATCTGAAAGAAAAGATGATGGCTGATGTCTGGGAAACCGCGGTGGGATTTCCAGGACTTGAAACAACTCTGCCGCTAATGCTTACGAGAGTGGTTGCTGGTGAGTTTGAATTAGATAGACTTGTTTCGTTATTGAGTGAAAAGCCAGCTTCGGTATATAATCTTGAATCTAAAGGCAAAATATGTAATGGCTATGATGCAGACCTTACACTTGTTAACGTGAAAGAAGCTTACAAAATTAATCCTCTGACTTTCTATTCTAAACAAAAATACTCTCCATTTCAAGATTGGAATGTTAAGGGAAAAGTTTTGAAAACATTTGTTGCTGGAAAGCTTGTGTTTGATGATGGAGAAATAGTTGCTAAAGCCGGGGTTGGAAAGATCATCAGGTAGGAATCAAGTCAAATGTTGCAGCTTCTTCTAGAGTCTGTTCTTCTCGGTGTAGGATTAATTATGCTTATGAAGGGAGCAGACTGGCTGACTGATGGCGCTGTAAAGGCCGCACGCAGGTTCGGTATTTCCGAGTTTATAATCGGGCTAACTATCATCGCAATTGGAACAAGCCTCCCAGAACTCAGTGTCTCAACAGCAGCTTCTTTGGCAGGTGAAGGAGATGTCGCAGTTGCTAATGTTGTAGGATCAAGCATTTTCAATATTGCCGTCATCTTAGGCATAGGACTCATTATAGTTTCGGTCTCTACAAAGAACTCGTTTTTCCATAGTGGGCTAATCATGGTCGGCTTTTCACTTTCACTATTACTAGTTCTAGCCGACTTACAAATAAGCAGGCTAGAAGGTTTACTTTTACTCGCAGCATTCATAGCTTACATAGTATACTTAATGCGCAGTAAGCATTTCAAAGTGGAAGCCCCTGCAACTCAAGCTTCAGGTAAAGCTTGGCGTAGTATCCTTCTGCTAGGAGTTGGGCTTGTACTAATTATAGCTGGAGCGGAGCTCGTCCTAAGCTCAGCTATACACATCGCTGAAGCTTTAAACATTTCTAGATGGGTTATAAGCGCAGTTATTATTGCCATTGGGACATCTTTACCTGAAATTGTAGTGATGGTCGTCTCTGCCTTGCGTAGAAGCTTAGGTATCTCCGTTGGCACTCTCATTGGTAGCAACATCGTCAATATAGGAGTTGTTTTAGGTGTAGCTAGTCTTGTTCGACCCATGACTATCAGCACTCCGCTAGTGTGGCTCGACTTGGTGGTACTTGCGCTAATTGCTGCTGTTCTAGTTTTCTTTACGCGTACAGGTTGGAGATTGTCACGTTGGGAGGGACTAATACTTCTTTTGTTGTACCTAGTCTACATTGGCGTGGTACAAAAATAGCGGTATAATCTTAGTTAAATGATCGAGAAATAGATACCATGCAGTTTATCAGCGATGGAATGCTTGGAAAAACAACCCGATGGCTTAGGTTGCTGGGTTACGACGTCGAGTATGCTCCCGATTTATCAGACGATAAGCTCATCAAAATAGCTAGAGATAGTGGAAAAATTCTCCTAACCGCTGATCTTCAGCTCTATAGAAACGTATGTCAAAAAGATGCGAAATCCTTCCTGCTGGAAAATAATCTATCCGAAGCCGCCAAGTTGGCAAAGCTATCGAGAAGGTTTAACATCAAATTGGAGGTTGATGTTGAGATTTCACGTTGCCCTGTCTGTAACAGCCTTTTGAGAGAGATTAGTAAAAAGGAAATAAGCGGGAAGATTCCTCCTGAAAGTCTAAATCGGTATGAAGACTTTTGGGTATGTATCAAAAAAGAATGTGGAAAAATATATTGGCAGGGAAGCCATTGGAGAAAGATAACTGAACTCTTAAAGAGTGCAAAAAGACAAATGGATATTCTGGAGGGGAAAGGTTGAGTTTTGATTTAACAGACGAAGAGGGAATCTTTGCAGTTAAGTTGTCGAGAAGGGCTATAGCCGAGCACCTTAAAAATGAAATGAAAATATCCCCTCCTAAGGATGCCCCTAAAAAAATGGAGACAAAATGTGGAGTCTTTGTTACTTTAAGCAAAAAAGTAGGAACTAGTAAGGAGCTTCGCGGATGTATCGGTTATCCTGAGCCAATCATGCCTTTAGTTAAGGCAATTATAGATTCAGCGATAAACGCAGCTTTCAGTGACCCTCGTTTTTCGCCACTGTCCAATGAAGAGTTGACTAAAACTATTGTTGAAGTAAGTGTATTGACTCCCCTTCAGTTGATTAAAGTAAATGACCCCAACGATTATTCTAAGCAAATAAAAATTGGAGCAGATGGATTAGTTGTCGAGAGAGGATGGAATCGGGGTCTTCTCCTTCCACAAGTTCCAGTAGAGTGGAAGTGGGACGCGGATGAGTTTCTAGTTCAGTGTTGCATGAAGGCTGGTTTACCCCCCGATGCATGGCTTACACCCGAGACAAAAGTTTACAAGTTTCAAGCAATCATTTTTGAGGAAGAAAGTCCCAATGGAGCCATAAAAAAAGTAAGGGTATAGGGAAACTTATGCGAGTTGCGATGTACTACAGTAACCAAGACATACGGCTAGAGGAGATGCCGACACCAAAAATCCATCCTAACGAGTTGCTACTGCGTGTAGAGACTAGCGGTATTTGCGGTAGCGACTTGATGGAATGGTGTCGCGTAAAAAAAGTGCCACTTGTTCTTGGTCATGAGGTTGCTGGAACAGTTGCTGCTGTTGGAGAAGGAGTTCAACGTTATAAAGAGGGAGACCGGATTGCAGCTTCACATCATGTCCCCTGCAACAC
>JBDRNN010000105.1:0-2518 GCA_043811145.1 Candidatus Bathyarchaeota archaeon | reverse complement strand
ATCAATACCCCGGATTTGCAGGTTTTCTATATTCAAAGTCAAGGCTGTTCGTAAGAATTTTTCATTTGGTTTTAGCTGTTGGATATACAATTCTACTTTCTAGGAAGGTAAAGATAGATGCCGTTCACGGCTGGAATCCCTTAGCAGGCTTGGCGGCAGTTTTATCCAAGAAGATTTTAGGTTGTCAAGTTTTTGTAGACCTCACCGATTTTTATTCTGACATCGCAAAAACAGACTCTCCGTCCATGGTTTCGTTCTTCAACTTCATTGAACGATATATCTTATCGGCAGCAGAGAAGGTTGTAGTTGTTAGCACAGTAATGAGAGATTTTTTGTCACAATATTACAATGTGTCGAAGGACAAGATCTACATCATTCCAGACGGAACGGATAAAGAAAAGTTCAACCCCCTAGTAGATGGGACAAAAGTTCGAAATTCATACATGCTTGGCTCTAACCCCACTTTGATCTATCATGGAGACATAAAATCGCCTGACGGAGTAGACATACTACTAGAAGCTTTCAAGCTAGTACTGAAAAAAATACCCAATGCGAAGTTGCTGATCGTTGGGGGAGGAGGTAGCTACTTCCAAAGATTGAAGATTCATGCTAAGAATCTGAAACGGTCAGTTATATTTGCAGGATGGGTCCCCCACGAAGCTGTTCCAGAATATATTGCGGCTAGCGATTTGGGTGTAATGCCGTTAAGGTCGACATTAAATCATAACTGTTACGTTTCATTCAAGCTCTTCGAGTATTGGGGCGTCGGAAAACCTGTTGTCGTTTCTGGTGTTAAGGCTATTTCAGAAATTGTTAGAAACGGCATCAACGGTGTTCTTGTTAAGCCAGAAGATGTGAAGAGCTTAGCAGATGGAATATTAGCTGTTTTAAACGATCTTGGAAAAGCTAGATTGATGGGGGACAATGGAAGGCGGCTAGTTGAAGAAAAATATAACTGGAATAGTTTGATGGTGACAGAGGCAAAGCTTTACAAAATAAAAAAGTAACACCAAAAACCCTACGCCAATTCGTGATATTTTAGTACCTTTGTTTTTGAGGGAGTTTCTTTTCCGATGTCAGACTTGCAACTAAACCTAAACCAGCCATTATAGACTGGATGGCTCTTTCGATGAACATGCCAGTTGCATGTGTTGGGTCTTTCATTATTAGGTGTTTATTCTTTATCCAACCAGGTCTAAAGGGGTTAAATTGAGCTACAGCATTAGACCTCTGTTTTTTCAAATAAAGTGACATGGTTTGTCCGTAGTAGTATTTTCGTAAAAAAACTTGTTTCAATGGTCCTTCATGGTGAAATAATGGGGCTTTAATTCTTGCAACTTTACAGCCTAATGCCCGTATCCTCAGATTTAGATCGTCCTCTTCTCCGAAGATAAGATGTTCATCGAAACCTTTAGACTCAAAGAAAGTTTGCCTTCGAAAGAACCTTGGAGCCTCTATGTAATCATCACCTTCACAGGTTAATATCTCAAGTTGACGGCATGAAGCCCAGAAACCTTCGTTCCCCACGGATCGCTCAGGAACTATAACAGCATCTGCTCCATCATTGCAAGCTTTAACACATCTCTCAATGACATTGGATGAAAGTTCAAAATCAGAATCTACGAAGTATATGAACTCACCTTTAGCTTTGGCTGCCGCCAAGTTTTTTTTGGTGCATCTCTCTAGCTGTGGAGAAACCGTTATTACATTAGCACCAAACTTTTCTGATGCTTGGGCCGTTCGGTCAAGACTGGATCCATCGATGACGATTACTTCGATAGGGGGAATATGTCTGGTTTTTCAGCGATTTTAGGCAGACTTCAATTGTTCTTATGGCGTTCCGGGTGGGGATGATGACGCTGACTAGAGGCTTTTCACTGTGACTCATTTTTTCACCAATAAAGAAGAGGGTCTACGACTTACAGTCTTCAAAATTTTGTCGATGCTTGAGAAGGTGCCTATATCGTAAAAGGGTTCATTTACAGTATAGCCACAGACAACTTCTCCCTTCTTTATCAGAAGAGGAACGATATCCTTATAGAGATCTGCCTTTTTTGAGCAATACTTGAGTATGCGAGGGCTGAATACACCTATTCCTATATTTATTTTGAACTTGGAGATTTTGGAGATTTTAGGCTTCTCTTCGAAGTAGGTGATCCTCGATGAGTCATCTTCAAAGCCTCCACCTTGAGCCATGGGTGTTGAGTCGCTCATAGCTAAAGTAGCTATGCGATTATCATTTGACGCCTTCTGTTTGTGAGATTTGATCATAGAGTTGAGGCTGAAGTCGCAGATCATATCACCATAGTATGCAACGAAGACATCGTCGTCTTGGATCAAATTTTTAGCGTTCAGTATTCTGCCAGCAGTCCCGTATGACACGGGTCCAATTGAATATTGTATATTCACGCCAAGATATTCGCCATTGCTTAAGGCGTTGTAGAAATGACTCTTCAGTGAACTGTTTATACACAGCACGATATCCTTTATGCCATTTCTCTTACAGTGGTCTAATACA
>JBDRNN010000104.1:0-2494 GCA_043811145.1 Candidatus Bathyarchaeota archaeon | reverse complement strand
CTGTTGCACCGCCATGGTTCGAACTTGACACACTATATACACTCTCTTATTCTGGACCTCAAGTAGTAAGAATTTTAACGGCGTCAGTTGATGTTAATTTAGGTCTCCCTGTTTACAAGACATTGTTTGATTTTCTTTGTCCAAATTTATTCGCGGCATTTCCCAGTATGCATTCGGCTATGCCTTGGTTGGTTTTTCTTTTTGCATTTAAGATCTGGAGATGGAAAGCGCTTCCAGTAGTAATAATCCCGGTTGGTACCTGGTTTAGTGCAGTTTACCTCGGTGAACATTACTTGGTTGATGTTTTTGGAGGAATAGCCTACGCTACAATCGCGTTTATTGCCGTAGAGAAAATCTTGCCCGTACTAACTATGAGGATCAACTTTTTGAAGAAACATGTGCCCCTTTAGAACTAAAGGCAGTTTTTTTTATTATTAATGCGGACTATATTTTCAGATAATAAACGTGAGTTAACTGAAACAATAGATTCAAAAGACAAAACGTTTAGAATTTGTAAAATAAGTTAGGAATTTTCGTCAGAAAGGCGCTATTATTCTCAAAACAGTATTTGAATATCTAAAAAATGGTGGATACTATTCTTTGTTCAAAAGACGACGTAATTCAATCAAACCACCGCTTATCGTTATGGGTATTTCGTTAACGAGTCCTGAAGCTTTCAGTTCGGAGAAGAGTTTGGCAATAGCAGGTGGCTCCAAACCAGCTGATCCTAGAAGTTTTAAATCCTGCAAAACCTCAGAAGTTGGATTCTCGCCAAGCAATTCACCGTTCCTGATTACAATTATTCTGTCTGCTAGTTCAGGCAATGCTTCAACATCGTGAGTTGAAATGATTACAGTTGTACCTGCTCTGTTTAGCTCATTTAGGGTTTCAATTAATCCTCGTCTAGAGATTAGATCAAGATTCGCTGTAGGTTCATCAAGAATCAGAAGTTCAGGTTTTAAAACTAAAGCCGTTGCCAATGAAACTTTTTTCTTTTCTCCAAAACTTAGCCTGTGCGGAGGGCGATCTTTCAAATGCTGGATACCCATTTTTTCAAGTACATGCGCGCTTCTCAGCTTTATGTCTGCCTCGGGAAGTTTCAGGTTCTTGGGACCGTATTCAACATCTTCAATTACACTTGGGTTGAAGAGTTGGTCGTCGGGGTCTTGGAAAACTAATCCGATACGGGAGCGAAATTTCTGGAAATTCTTTGAAGTTGTTGATTCACCGAAGACTTTAATTTCGCCTTTGCTGGGCATTAATAGACCAGCGATTAATAAGATTAAGGTTGATTTGCCCGAACCGTTTGGACCCAAAATAGCTACGCGTTCACCCTCCCTGATACCTAGCGATACACCCTTAAGTGCTCTGACACCTGCTGGATACTTGAATTCGACGCCTTTGACTGAAACAATGAGCTCTGGCATAGGCTGTCCTTCTATAACAGTGCAAATAGTGCAAAAGTGATTATTATTGATGATGCAAAACCTATATCCCTTGCCCTAAGTGAAGGCATTGTTAGTTTGCTGCTGTTGTCGATTTCGAAACCCCGCGCTTTCATCGCTAGGTAAACCCTCTCTGAACGCTCGTAAGTGCGGATAAACAAGGTAGCGAGAATTGTTCCCAAGTCTCGCAATGCTTGCATGTTTATTGTTCTCTTGTTAACGTAGGTCCGTGCTTCTTTGGCTATCAAGACACTCTGCGCTTCATGTATGGAGACAAAGAAGTATCGGTACGTCAAAGCGAAAAGTTGTACTATAATCCCTGGCACTTTAATAGTGGATAGAAGCTTTAGAATTTTTTCAAACCCAGTTGATAGTATGAGTAATGTGAGGGACGCCACGCAGAACCACACTCTAATAGTGAAAACTAGAAAACGAGTTAATCCCTCAGATGTTATTGTCAGGGTGGTTATACCTATGTTAGTTGTGAAAATGGGTGAACCGTAAGTAAAGAATAAAACAGGTATAGATATAATTGCGGCAAATATCGGAATAAGAGTGGCCCGAATAAAGAAGCGTTTAAGAGGTATCCTTGAAACTATCGCTAATATAATTGGGATTGCACAAATTACTACTAAATATGATAGATGAAAAATACAAAGGGAAACAACAATCATTGAGATCGTAGCTACTAGTTTAACTAGTGGGTTTATCGTTTGTAACAGACCTTCTTTATTGCTTAAATCTTCAATGAAGACTATTGATTCTGCGCCTTCAACTAAATCTCTGAGGGATTGTGGTACTTTCATTAGCTCAACTCTTCTTCTTATGTAAGATTTTTGCTACTGCCAAGCCTGCAAGGAATAGCAAAAGTGTTCCTGCAATTCCAAGGATTAGTGCGCCCAATTCATTTTCCATTCCTCTGACAAAACCAAAGAAAATATCTTTTTGATCCCATTCAACAGCATACCAAGTCCAAGAACCACAAGGGTTAAAAAATTTGACAATTACGGGAATGTCTTCCGGTTTCTTATTCTCATTTGCATGTAGTG
>JBDRNN010000103.1:0-6217 GCA_043811145.1 Candidatus Bathyarchaeota archaeon | reverse complement strand
AATTCCTAAAAACATAGTTGATTACTTCGCTGAGTATCTGAATAGTGTATTTCGTTTAGATGATGACTTGGAACGGTTCTACGACAATTTTAATTTGGACCCTATCTCACAAACTTTTGGTGAATTGAGGGGACTGCGACTTATGAAAGCTACAAATGCCTTTGAAAGTTTGATATGTTCCATATGCTCGCAGAATACATCAGTAGAAATGTGGAATTTAACGGTAAATTGCATTAAGAGAAACTGGGGCAGAAAATATTCGTTCCGAGACGGAGGCAGATTCTTCACTTTCCCAACATCTAAAGTTTTGGTGAAGGTGAATGAGCCTAAACTTCAAGCTTGCAGCTTAGGCTATAGAAGCAAATACATACTAGATGTATCCAGACAGGTAGAAAACCACCGCCTGAAACTCGAAATTTTACGTAAAAAAGGTTATAACGATGTTTATGAAGCCTTGTTAAAAATTAGAGGGATAGGGCCAAAGGTTGGTGATTGTTTTTGTCTCTATGGGCTCGGATTTAATGAGGCGGCACCCGTGGATAGATGGGTTTCAAGGGTAGTTTCACACTTATACTTTGACAACGAACCAAAGAGCGACACGAAGATACGCAAATTCATCCAGAAGCATTTTGACAAGTGGGCGGGTTACGCTCAACTTTACCTATTCCACGCAGCCCGAACCATTCTGAGAGATAAAGCCTTAGGTCTTCATGAAATCTTTTAGGCTAAGTTGATTTGAACCATCTTTCAGCCTAAGAATATAATCTACAAGCTCATCAGGTTCATTGAACTGAAGGTTTTTAATCTTGTCAAAGCTCCAGTCGAGGCATTTTAAAGCTGAAACCAAACAGGCTGTAGCCACCGATTTTGTCCAATCTTGGGTTAAGGCAAAAGCGGCTAACAGGGAACCGCACCAAGTGTCACCAGCACCAGTTGTATCTTTAGGAGTTACAATCAGGCTGCTTAAGGCGGGAATCATTTGAGTCTGCCCCTTCTCTACAACAATTGCCCCTAGCTCGCCCAATGTCACGGCAAGTCTTTTGCTGTTTATTCTATGAATTGCTGATGAAAGACTATGTGACTCGGATAAAACGACAGCTTCCCGATCATTTACAATAAAGAGATCAACCTCCTCTGCTAGGCTCCTCAAGATTTTCCTGCACTTAGCGACATTGAGATACTGTAAATTACTGTTCAAAGAAATCCAAGTTTTAGGGGAAATTTTTTTGATCCGCTTTACTAATCTCTCAGTCTTTTCCGGATGCATGGGTGCAATATGAATGTATTCGTTCCCCTGAAGCCAATGAGCGGGCAGATCGGATACTTTAATCAGTGCACCGGATCCCAAACGAATTTCATTGTAGGATGCTTTGAATTTTTCATCATATGATATGTCGAAAAAGGTTGAGGGCATGTTAACCCTTCTAATAAGCGAATTTGGAAAAGAGGAGTATAAAAAGTTCATATCATTAAAGTCCTTTCCGACCGAAGAGATAATTCTAATGTTTTTAGAAAGAACCTTTGCCCCCATGGCAGAATACAATGCGGCCCCACCCAACTGAATGCGCTTGCCCCAAATGTTTTGAACTCTGTCGATAGAGATATGACCAATGAAATATAGTGTCGGCGGTTTCATTAAAAATCACTAGTTAAGACCATTAAATATGCTAAAACAGGAATTAAAATCTCTTCTAAAAGCACAAGGTTGGGGTCTAAATTGATTGGGCAACTATTTCTACCAAGTCCTTAATCTCAATATCGGAATTCAGTTGATCCACCGCATCCATAAATGTAAGCTTGCATGTAGGACAACAAGAGGCGATTACATCAGCTCCCAGCTTTTTGGCTTCCAGAATCTTTTTAGAGGCTATTTTCACGCCTAAACTGGGGCTAGTGGCCTTCATTACACCTCCACCGCCACAACATATACAATCTTCACGATTTTTTGGGAACTCAAGAAGCTTAAGCCCGGGCACACTTCGAAGAACTTCTCTCGGTTGCTCATAAATACCGCAGTGTCGCCCCAATTCACAGGGGTCATGATAGATGACATTTTTTTCGTAAGGGTGAGTAAGCTCTAGTTTTTTCTCCTTGAGCAACCTTAACACATACTGACTGGAATGTAGAACCTCGAAGGTTTCTTGCCACCCAGCAAATTTTGGGTCAGGATACTCTTTTTTAAATGATCGAAAACAGCCAGAACAGGTAGATAACCAAGTTTTTACGTTTAAACCATCTAGACTTTGTGTGTTATGTTCCACTAAAGGTCCCGCTGAACCCCAATCCCCACACAAGTAAAGTGGGTTTCCGCAACACCATTCTTTCTCACCAAGAACGTTGTAATTAGCCTTGGCTGCTTCTAAGATTTTGACCATAGATTCAGGAATTGAGGAGATCCGACCTGTGAAAGAAGTTACGCAACCCACAAAATATGAAACAGCAGCAGGTTTACCAGTCTTGGGCTTAACTTTGTCCTCTATGTCTATAGCCCAAAAGTCGCGTTCTGAGTTAGAGAGACCATAGATATTTTTGCTGACGATAACATTTGAAGTTAACTTTTTTATATTTTCAGGCCAGAGCCCTCTTCGCCCCATCTCGCCACGTAATGCTTTCCAAAGTTTTATCGTATCGATGTCTACCATGCAGACCTTAGCACAATGAGCACACATTGTACACCTTCCAAATAGTGTATTAGCAAATTTTTTTGGTATCGCTCCTCTACCATGGTCTTCGAACCATTTGGTTAGATAAATCCAACCTCTAGGACCATCCGCTTCCCATCCTGATTCGGCAAATGTTGGACATACCGTTTGACAATAACCACACAATACGCAGATGGTAGGCTCAAGGTCTACTTCGTATTGTTTCAGATATTTTAAATCCACGTTTATCTATTCCCAACTATTTGCGCTCAAAACTGCAACCATTTTTAGCTCTTTAAGAATTGGACAAGATTAACATAAACTTTATGATGGAAATGTGTAATAAAGTAAATTGGTGTGGGATATTGTCAGAACCTGAGAGTTTTGTAGGTTTATGTAAAGACTGTGACCATGATGAATGTCACGTAAAGATACAGGTAAAAGAGGGAAAAATTATCGGAGTCAAACCTCTTCCAGAGTCTTTTATGCAACCATCATTCGGAATAGAAGGATGCGCTCGAGCACAATCTTTCCCAGAGATTCACTCACATCCAAAACGTCTCAGACAACCTCTTAAAAGGAAAGGAGAACGTGGTCAAAATAGTTGGGAACCGATTTCATACAATCAAGCTTTTGATGAAATTGCAGAAAAATTGAAGACGATACGCGAAAAATATGGAGCTGAAACCCTAGCAATCATACCAACATGGATCAATGAAATTGCCATAACGGCTAGATTTGCCAATTTATTTGGGACACCGAACATCGAGGGCCCCTGGAGAGTCTGCATGAATCCAGAGGAATGGATGCAGGAAAAGATTTATGGTGGTGCTTGCCACGGCGCATCAACTCATAAATGCAAGCTTGCTGTTGTGTGGGCCGGCAGACATTGGGTTTCTTCAGGGATAAAATGGAGGGTAACAAAGGATATTGAGAAACTCATAATTATTGACCCACTGAAGACACCGATTGCTGAAGAAGCTGATTTCCATCTACAATTAAGACCTGGAACAGACGGTGCCTTGGCTCTAGCTTGGTTGAATGTGATCATCAACGAGGAGCTTTATGACAAAGATTTTGTTAAAAACTGGACCATAGGCTTCGACAGGTTAAAGGAACGCGTCCAAGAATATCCACCTGAGAAAGTTTCGGAAATTACAGGGCCGTCAAAAAATGACATAACCGACTCAGCTCGAATGTACGCAACAACAAAACCAGCAGCCATAGTATGGGGGACAGGCACGGGTCACATAGGACGAAATATGGGTGATTGTGAACATGCAAAATGTTGCCTAAGGGCAATAACCGGAAACCTGATGAAAGATGGAGGTAACGTTTTCCGCAGAATACATCCAATTACATGTAGATGGGGACCTTTTGAACTCAACTCCGCATTACCTGAGAACCAGTTAAAGAAAGGATTAGGTGGAGATAGACATAGAATCTTCGGTTGGCCAGCTTGGAAGATGTTGCCTACAACTATTTGGGCTCGATGCCCTCCTTTCCCGCATATTATCCATGCAGCCAGAACAGGTCAACCTTATCCAATTAAAGCGATGATTATAGAATCAAATGTTCTTCTAGGTATGGCTCACACCAAAAACATTTATGACGCTCTTAAAAATTTGGAACTTCATGTTAACACGGATCTTTTTATGACCCCAACCGGATTGCTGGCTGATTATGTTCTTCCTGTAACCGATTGGGCATCAAAGCCAGAGATGGGTCATTTAGAATGGTCCGACTTTTGTCCTTCTGGAGTCAGGATTTTTCCGAAAGGAGCACTTTTAGACGATTACGATATTTTTCGAGAACTGGGCATTAGACTTGGACAGAAGGCCTATTGGCCATGGAAGAGTTTAGAAGAAGTTTATGATTGGTTGCTGGAGCCATCAGGGGTTGATTGGCAGGAGTTTTCGAAAGAGTTCATGCACCAAGTTCCGTTGAAACACTTGGAGTATGAGAAAGTAGGATTCGCTACTCCCTCTGGCAAAGTTGAATTATCATCAAGCATACTTGAAAAACTTGGTTATGATTCTCTACCTCGATACGAGGAGCCATGGGAAAGTCCCGTTAGAAACCCCGAACTGGCAAAGGAATATCCATACATTATGATCAGCGCATGGAGAACGAGGCCATTCTTGCATTCCCAACAACGGATGATAAAATCTCTGCGAGAAATACAGCCCTTCCCAGTTGTTAACATTCACCCAGAAACCGCTAAGAAACAGGGCATTGCGGATGGTGACTGGGTTTGGATAGAAAGCAAAAGGGGAAAAGTGAAACAAAAATGCGAGTATTTTGAGGGAATGGATCCTCAAGTAATTCGTGCAGACTATGGCTGGTGGTATCCCGAAATGCCAGCAGAAGAGCCATCTCTTTATGGTCTATGGGAATCCAACATCAACATAGTCACAGACGATGACTTTGATAGCTTATGCCCCAAGATGGGGACATGGTCTACAGGCGCACTCTGCAAGATATGTAAAGTGGAAGAAAAAGATATACCGCCCGCTCTAAAGCAACTTACCCTATAAATTTTTTTGATGATTTTTTTTAAATTAACTTTTGACGAATAGAAGGGTTCATAATATTTAACTAAGGAATGGGCTCTGTTCTGATGTCATTCTTCACCTTTCTGCAATACCAGCTTTCTTCATCGCCCAGAGTATACTATAGAAAGGCAAAGTTAAGTTTTTTGAAAATAGATTACGTTAACACTAGCCAAGTAAGAAAATACTTAAAACAAATGAAAATTATTTTTTCTTTGATTTCGTTTTTTTAGATCCACGGGGTTTACAGGACACTTCGTTAGCACTCAACATTTATTCCAATATATTTTCTATTAAAATTAGGTCCTTAAAAAAATAGGTTTTAGGGGACAGTTTATACTGTGCGAAGTTCCCCTGATTTTATTTTTGATACAAGTTCATTCCATTCGTGTTTCTTCAGATGCACAATGTTTCCTTCTTCACCGATCAGTACGTTGTCTTCAGTCATTTCAACAGCTGGGCAACAAGATTCTCCACTACATAATGATATTTTCATTTCAATTCACCTAAATTTACTAAGAGAAAACACTTTAGGTTATATAAAGTTTAAAAAATAAAACGTTTTACGTAAATGCACAGATTATTTGAACCATGCCAAATTGGATGTAACGTCAGCCATCATCTTATTATACCCCGGCTTAATTGATTTAGCAGGAACGCCACTATGAAAAAAGTTCTTATTTTGATAGAGGACAACTTTGAAGACTCGGAGTTGATTTATCCGCATTACCGTCTAATTGAGGCCGGATACAAAACGGTTTTAGTTGGCCCTAAAAGAAACATCGAATATAAAGGGAAACATGGTGTTAAGTTTAAAGCCGACGCATCTCCAGGGGAAGTTAATGTAAAGGACTATGTTGCAGTAGTTATCCCGGGTGGACGCGCACCAGACCGCATGAGAACTAACCCGGGGCTGGTCAAGATTGTTAGAGATGCATTTAAACAGGGCAAGATAGTTGCCGCAGTATGCCATGGTCCCCAGATGATGATAGAAGCAGACATAGTCAGAGATAGAAAGACTAC
>JBDRNN010000102.1:0-8466 GCA_043811145.1 Candidatus Bathyarchaeota archaeon | reverse complement strand
GAATCTTTAAGAGTTGTCTAATGTTTAGAAGAGCATCTGGTATGCTGTACAGCTTTACAGTACCTTGAAGCATAACTGCTCTGTTGTTTTGAATGTTAGAAGGATCTCGGATGTCTATTAGCAGGGCTACCTTAGAGTTACTCTTCATATTTCTGAGTTTTTTTGCTATCTTTGCAGTTAGAAAATAGAGGTAGCATCCATCAAAAACAAAGATTATTGGAGTAACATGTGGTTTCTTGTCTTTGCTTGACGTTCCCAAGTAGCCGAAGAAGCCTTCTTCCAGTAACCAGACAACTTCCTTTGGAAGTTGATGCGACTTTAAATAGCCAGAGCTTTCATTCATTAAGACTCAACTACAAACAGGTAAGTTGCCATCGTCTAGCTATTTGGATGCATTTTTGGCGGATATTCTGGTAAGATGGGTTATAATATGCCTCATATTTAGTAGCATTCTGGCCAGAGCGCTTATGCTTACCGCTGTGGAGAAAGTGTTCATTACGCCTAACAGTTCATCTTTCTGGATTGTGCCCGCTTTGTAGGCGGTGAAAATTGCGTAGGTCATTTTTCTATGCTTTTCCACTCTCTTTGGCGGACCTTCGCCTCCTAAGGACAGAACACAACCTATGGCGTTTCGCATGAGTGGGCATGGAAGCATTATTTGTTCTGGTTTCAATTCTAGGGTCTTGATTTTTATTGGTTTGATCTCTCCCTTTTGCATATGTGTTGTTTCATCCGCAACGATGTTCACCCAGCATCCTAAAGTTGTTAAGATGAATTCGTGGGGTCCAGCTATTATATCCATGTATTTTTTTTCTTTCTCCTGCAAGTCTGTAATGTAAGACATTTTAATCCGCGACATATTGATTCTCCAAAGAACATTTGGTATTCTCACTTAATAAACAAATCACTCAAAAAAGAAGCGAAGCAGTAAAAGTTTAACATTTATTGAATGTTTTTGACTATTTTTCTTGTATTAAAGTTTCAAAAATATTCAAATACGAAAGCATATGATAAGTACGTGTCATCCATTTGCTTTGGTTCGGTTATGAGGTATTTTGATGCGTTTGGATCAAACGGATATTAAAATTATTCGGAGTTTATCCTCTAATAGTCGTAAATCTCTGATGACCGTAGCCGAAGAATTGCACTTATCTAGAACCGCTGTAAGAAAGAGGATTTCCAAGCTGCTGAAAGATGAAGCCATATCTTTCAATGTAGGCATAAACATTAAAAAACTGGGTTATGAAACTGTCTGTGTTGGTCTTTCCGTTAAAGGCCATAATGAATTTGTTAAGCTTACGGAAGCGCTCAAGAAATGCCCTAGGCTAATTATGATGGTGGAGAGCTGGGAGAAATTTAATCTCGTTGCCTACTTTTACTGTGAAGACTCATCAACTGGGCTGTCTACTGTTGACTCATTTAGGGGACTTCGGACTGTGGAAATAGTCTTTGTTTATCGTGCTAATGCACCCCTTTATCCCGATACAGTTCCTGTTAAAACATTACCTAAAAAAATTGATTCTGCTCCTTGCGGTCTTAGAAAATGTGAAGATTGTTCATTTTTTATAGAAGACAAATGTCTAGGATGTCCTGCAGTAAAAGTCTACAAAGGGTCACTATGCGTATAGACATCAAATCTATCCGTTACAAGCTAATTAAAAATGGTGCTATAGTCGAGTCTAAAAGAGCGCTCCTTGAAAAACTAGGATTGGGGTTACAGCTAAGTTTCCTGGTCGATAATAGTCTCCGGAACGGTGAAACCTGGTAGAAGATGAACTCTTACAGTTTCGTTTTCCTTGATTACTGATTTATTTTCAGGTGTTATAACAAAAGCGTCTGCCCTTACAACGGTGCTCATAAACGAGGAAGTGCCAAAGTAGGGTTCAGCTATTAGGCCTGCATCTGTTATTTTTAATTTAACGAAGGTAGCCTTCCGAATCGGAATTTTTTTTCTGAATTTAACCTCTCTGCTCATCTTTGCAGTAATTGCAGGTTTAAGGAATGTTTGTAAGTTTCTTCCACTCATTATTAGCAGGAAAGGTAAAACAAAGTGGTAGAAACCAATTATTGTTGACTGAACCAAACCGGGTAACAATGCAATAGGTTTGCCTTTCGTTACTGCAAATCCAGAGACTCTTCCTGGCTTAATTTTGATTCTTCTGATAATCATCCTTGCCTCCTTCATAGAGTCTATAGCATCCGGTACAAAATCCCTCTCGCCAACAGAGGATCCTCCAATAGTCGCAATCAAGTCAGCTTTCTTTGAGGCTGATCTAATCCTGCTTCTTATCTCGTTGAGATTATCTCGAGCTACAGCTAATTTTAGAGGAATTCCTCCAGCTTCGGAGACGAATCGGGAAACCATTAAAGCATGACTGGCAACAACTTTCTTTTCATCATCAATAACGTCGGTTAATTCATCCCCCACTGGAATTATCGCAACCCTAGGCTTCCTAAATACGTTTATCTCTCTGATCTTGAGAGCGGCTAAAAATCCTATATCCTGAGCCTTCAAAACCCGCCCTTTCTTAAAAACAACTTCTCCTTTTTTAAAATCCATTCCCTTAAAAACGATATGCTCGCCAAAGTTTATTTTTCGGTTTATTTCTAATGTGTTTCCTTTGATAATGGAGACTAATTCAATTGGTATAAGCGAGTCAGTTCCCTTAGGTAGCGGGGCACCTGTTGGGGTATAGTAAGACTCCATTGGTTTAGCTCGGTATCTTGTTCTGTCTGTGAGGAATACTTTGCCCGCAATTTTTAGGCGAACTGGATTTTTGAGGGATGCGTTTGCTGTATCTTTTGCTTTTACTGAATAGCCGTCGAGATGAGATACATTTGCTTCAGGAATATCCGTTGGAGACACTATGTTTGATGCACAAACACGTCTATAAGCATCTATGCCAACCGGGATGGTTTCTACCTTAGGTTTTACACTAACCGAAGCCATAGCTTTTTTGAGGGCTTCGTCAGTTCCTACATATTGCAGTTTTTCCATCGGATATTCCTCAAACTTTCTAACTAAATTCCTCTTTTTCCCACATAGTTCAGGATATTAAAAAACATTTGCTATAATTGTATGAGGCCACAAAATTTTAAACTAATAAGTCTGCCAATTTAGAAACACAACAGGAGAGACAATTATTGAAAGGTAAACCTGATCAGAAGAGAATATTGCATCTTATACCCCCACCCGAAGCTTTTGAATCAACTTCTACGCACTGTTGACGCTAAGCCTTTAGAAGACGAGCATGTTCTGGTTCAAAAATCGCTTAGAAGAATCTTATCTCAGGATATAGCTTCCCATCTAAATATCCCTGCCTACGATAGAAGTTGGCTTGATGGCTACGCTGTAAAATCGGGGGACACAAAAGAAGCGTCAAAGGATAAACCCGTCATGTTAAAGGTTGTGGGAAAAGTTTTTCCTGAAGATTATCCTGTTGCAACTCAGGTCACGGAAGGTCAAGCAGTATCTCTTTCCTGTGGTGGTCCAATACCGAAAGGTGCTGATGCCGTTATTAAAGTTGAAAGTACCGAACTCTGGAAGGAAAAAATCAAAGTGACACATCCTGTCGAGAGGGGAAATGGTGTAATAAAGCCTGGGGAAGACATAAAAAAGGGCGTGTTTATCTGAGAAGAGGTCAGGTTTTGAGGCCAAGATGTAGGTTTCTTGGCGGGAATCGGAATTAAAAAGGTGAGAGTAGTTAAGAAACCTCGGATAGCTATAATCTCTGTTGGCAGTGAACTGGTAAACTCAACAAAAGATCAAACAAAAATCGTGAACAATTACGCTCAAGTTATCGCGGGTTTATCCGAAGAGATTGGTGCTACACCAGTAATGATGGGTATAGTGCCTGACGACATTGAGAAGGTAAGCGAAAAAATTTAAGACGCGCTTAAGGAAAGCGACATAGTGTCCCCAATCGGAGGATGTTCAGTGGGTGTAAAAGATATTGTGCCTGACGCTATTAACTCTCGCGGAAAGCCTGATGTCGTGTTTCAAGGAATAGCGATAAAGCCTGGACATGTAACTGGCTTTGGAATGGTGAAGGGTAAACCAATAATAATCTTGCCTGGTCACGTTGTGTCTGCTGTTGTAGGATTCTTCCTGCTTGTTGCGCCCTTGATAAGTGTGCTGAAAGGTCTAGGATCTAAGTTATCTCTCCCTACGGTGAAAGCAAAAATGGTCCGAGATGAAAAATCTATGCCTCTCCACCTTTTCCTGAGAGTTTCTTTGAAGAACATTAAGGGGGGCTATGTGGCCGAACCTGTACACGGAGGGACAAATACATTGACCACCTTAATCAAAGCTAACGGTTTCATAATTGTTCCGCCTAACAAGCATTTAAGGAAAGGAGAAGAAGTAGAGGTTACTCTATTCAGTCACTCTGAATTATCCTGTATTCAATAAAGGCTAGTTAAAAAATAGCATACTACAGGTTTAGAGATAGTAGAGATATTCTTCTATTGTTTCATCGCCTTAGCAATTTCCTCTTTTAGTTCAGCTACTGACTTTCCTTCTGTTGCAATGTTAAGGTCTTTCGCAATCTTAACGAGTTTCTCCTTTTCCGTATCCGACCCTATATCTATGGATGGTGCCTTTGCCGCTTCTCTTATCTCTCTCTGAATCTCTTGTTTACCTCTTTCAAGCTCGCCAGTTGCTCGGCCAATACTCCTAGCAAGGTCAGGTATCTTCTTCGCACCAAAGAGGACTACAACTATGATCACTCTGATGATTATCCATTCGGCTCCAGCAACTCCTGGAATGAAACCTAGCATATTAAATCCAAAGGGGTTTAGCACGTGATTTCTCCTCTATACATCATATGGTTTGCTTCAATTAATGGCTATCAGCCAGCTAAAGGGGAAAAAAAGAAGATTATTTATGTCTGATAAAAAATGATTGACGGGTATTCAGAAATCATAAATCTGATGGCTAACATAGCCAAAGCTTATTCCTAGCGCCACCTGTATGCCTTTAACTACGACCGGCGGAACCACTTTTTTTATAAAATTAACTCCTCGAGTAGCTGCGAGAAGGAAAAAAGAAGGCACCAATCGCTATTCTTCCTCCAACAATGATTTCTGAACTGACGCCTCCTACGATAGCTAATGTAGCAATGGCTTTCATGGGTTGTATAGGGATCGGTGCACCAAAAACTAAGCCAGAAAAAATATAGGAAATTCCAAATGTAGTTAATACGCTTGACGCGCTTACCCTATTGATAATAATTAAGGCAGCCACGAGGGGAATAAATGTTCCCCGATCTCCGAAGGCGCCGGATAACTCGGTTAGGTTAAACCTGATGTTGTTCTGCCCGTGACTAATATGTCTCGTTTTTGTTTTTATCAGGTTGAGCAACATCTACCTTACATATCCCATCCAGCTTTTACATGGAACTATTTTAGCCTCCTCTATTTCAGAATGATATAAATATCTCTGTCATAATTCACATATTGTACGTATTGTACTCCAAAAATTTGCATATAATTTACTGAGCTTTATTAGTGATAGTCGGGTAGACTACATAGTAGAGGAAATGAGTTTATGCACAATGATGTTTCGTCATCCACACTGAGTGAACGGTTTCTCAAAGTAGTTTATGAATCTCACGGTGATGAGAAGATTAAAACATGTGCTCAATGTGGTGTTTGTAGCGGTTCATGTCCGACAAGTTACGCCATGGAGTATACTCCACGAAAGGTTATCGCTATGCTCAGGGCTGGAATGTTGGACAAAGTGTTAACAAGTAATACCCCCTGGATATGCGCTTCCTGCTACTATTGTAACGTCCGCTGTCCAAATGGGATTAACATCACCGATCTCATGTATGCGCTGAAACGATTTGGAATAGAACATGTGTTACACAATAAAAAGTATCCTGGCCAAGTTATGTCAGAGACCTTTGCTAAAATGGTGGATAATAAAGGAAGGATTGCAGAACCCATTTTATTAACTAAATTCTTCCTCAAAACGAATCCATTCGGGACCTTGAAGATGGCTTCCCTTGGAATGAAGCTTTTTATGCGGGGGCAGCTTCCACTTTTCACAAAAAAAATTAAAGGAGTCAAAGATTTAACGAAAATGAGAAAGGTAGAAAAGAAATGACCGAATACTCGTATTTTCCTGGCTGTTCTGCGAAGGGTATCCATAGGGATTATGATGACGCGGCCCGTTTAGTTTCAAAGAAACTGGGAATAAATCTTGTTGAATTAGAAGATTGGAACTGTTGTGGAGCAACTTCCTACATGTCGGTACATGAGCTACATGCTCATCTTCTTTCCGCTAGGAATCTAGCTCTTGCAGGAAAAGCAGGTCGGGAACTTGTAACTGTTTGTAATGCCTGTCTCACAACTTTGAATAAGACTAATAGTTATTTGGCTGCGAACCCCAGTTTTAAAGATAAGATAAATAAAACTCTTGCATTAGCGGGTTTGCAGTACGATTTTGTCAAGGTACGTCACCTTCTTGATGTAATCATAAACGATGTTGGAAAAGAGTCAGTTAAATCAAAAGTAGTAAGCAAGCTTGATGGATTAAAAGTAGCTCCGTATTATGGCTGTCAGATAAGAGGCCCGCAAGGTAATTTTGATGATCCAGATTTCCCCGAGGACCATCTTTTCTCCTGGCTAGGTGCTAAAGTCGTTCCCTTTCCGTTCAAGGCTATGTGTTGCGGAGGGATGCTAATGGTTACGAACGAAGACATTGGACTAAAGTTAGTTAAAAATTTGCTTGAATGTGCCCTGGCGAATGACGCTGAATGCATCGTCACAGCCTGTCCACTTTGCCAAACGAACATTGAAGCATATCAGGGAAGAATTAACAAGAAATTCAAAACAAAACTTTTCATTCCAATTATTAGTTTTACCCAGTTGATGAGGGTTGCATTCGGGCTTTCAGCGAGGGAACACGGGCTAGGTCTAGTTCTTGGCAAAGGGCTAGGCTCAGCTGATAAAGTTCTCTCAAAATATATGAAAGGTTGAATACTTATGAGCGAAAGAATTGGAGTCTACGTATGTCATTGTGGAACAAACATTGCTAAAACTGTCAATGTTGCAGAAGTCACTCAGTTCGCTTCAAAACTAAAAAACGTCGCGGTAGCTCGCGATTACAAATACATGTGTTCTGATCCAGGGCAAGCGTTAATTAAACAGGATATTAAAAAACTTAGACTTACTAGAGTAGTCGTAGCTTCTTGCTCTCCTACTCTACACGAACTCACTTTTCGAAATGCCTGTGAACAAGCCGGTCTAAATCCCTTTCTATTTCAAATGGTAAATGTTCGGGAACATTGTTCTTGGGTTACAAGAGATATAACAGTTGCGACAACTAAAGCCAAAGAGCTAGTGGCATCCGCCGTCAACAGAGTTATTTATCATGAATCGTTACAGTCCAAAGAGGTTCCTGTTAACCCTAACGTTTTAGTTGTAGGAGGAGGAATAACTGGGATCGAAGCAGCCCTACATATCGCTAACTCTGGTAAAAAAGTCTACCTCGTCGAAAGAGAACCAACCATAGGTGGACACATGGCACAGTTCGATAAGACTTTTCCAACCCTCGACTGCGCAGCCTGCATTCTAACACCTAAAATGGTATCGGTAGGTCAACACGATAATATCACACTCCTCACCTATAGCGAGGTAGAAGAAGTTTCGGGTCATGTTGGCAATTTCAAGGTTAAGATTCTGAAGAAGCCAAGATACATCGATAGCGTCAAATGCGTTGCGTGCGGTGTGTGCGCCGAAAAATGTCCTATAAAAGTTACAAGCGAATTTGACGTAGGACTCCAAAAACGAAAAGCAGTGTATATTCCTTTTCCACAGGCGGTTCCATCTCTTTACACAATCGAAAAAGAAAATTGCATATATTTCACAAAAAATGTGTGCAAAATCTGTGAAACATTCTGTGATCATAATGCAGTCAATTTCGAGCAGAAGCCTGAGTTGTTGGAGGTTGATGTAGGTGCAATAATTATTGCTACAGGTTTTGATACCTTTGATCCTTCTAGGGCTAAGGAGTATGGTTATGGGCGATTAGACAACGTAATCTCGAGTATGGAATTTGAAAGACTTTCAAACGCCATGGGTCCTACCCAAGGTAACATCTTGCTAAAAAATGGCGCCGCGCCTTCGAGTGTAGCTATTCTTCACTGCATTGGAAGCCGAGATGAAAACTATAATGAACACTGCTCTAGGCTCTGCTGTATGCACTCCTTAAAATTTGCCCATTTGGTCCGGGAGAAGATACCGAAGGCCAAGATTTATGAATTTTACATAGACATTCGAGCCGCCGGTAAAGGTTATGATGAGTTCTATAAGCGCGTTTTAAACGAAGATGTAATTTTCATACGGGGTAAAGGAGCCGAGGTCACTAATTTCCCTGAAACTCGTAATGAAAAAGGTAAATTGATTGTGAAATGTGAAGATACCCTTTTGGGGATTATGCGACGAATCCCCGTTGATATG
>JBDRNN010000101.1:0-2592 GCA_043811145.1 Candidatus Bathyarchaeota archaeon | reverse complement strand
TCTCAGGCTAACTATTTCTTCGGATTTAGAGCATAAACTCCAAACTATTTGGTCTTTGGAAACGCGTAGAATGAAACGTATGAAATTTGTTTAAATGATCAACTATATCGAATCGATAGATCATTATTTAAGGCGTCTTTTCCCCATTACCCGTAGCATCACCGGTAACGGAAACCGTGAAACACTAAAGATTCTCCAGGAACTTATTCCCCTGCAAATAAAGGAATACCCGAGCGGACAAAGGGTTTACGACTGGACAATTCCTAGAGAGTGGAACATTAAAGATGCGTGGATAAAACACAGTAGTGGCCAGAAAATTGTTAATTTTAACAATTCAAACGTCCATGTGGTAGGCTACAGTATGCCTGTACACCAGAAAATGTCCTTTTCGGAACTCATCAGCCATTTGTATTATTTGGAGGACATGCCTAAAGCTATTCCTTACAGGACCACATACTATCACGAGAATTGGGGGTTCTGTTTGAGCTACGAGGACTTCCTAAAACATTTTGATACGGATGGTGAATATGAGGTGTTTATCGATTCAACACTCACCAACGGCTCCCTCACCACAGGAGAACTAATTGTCCCCGGAAAAGGGAAAGAGGAAATTCTCATATCTACCTATATATGTCATCCCTCCTTAGCAAACGACAATCTGAGCGGCATGGTCATGACTGCTTTTTTGGCCAAGGAGCTTTTGAAAAGGAAACTAAGTTTTACCTGCCGTATTATATTTGTTCCAGAAACAATCGGTGCGATTGCTTATTGTGCCAATAATGAAGAAGCCATGAAGACCATTGATTGCGGATTTGTCGTATGTTGCGTCGGCGGGCCTGCTAAGTTTGGGTACAAGCAATCATTTAATCAGGAGCACTTTATAAACCGGGCTGTTGAGAAGATTTTTAGGAAAAACGGGCTGGACTTTACAACTTATCCCTTTGACCTTAACGGCAGTGACGAGCGACAGTACTCCTCGCAAGGATTTCGAATTAACACAGGGAGTATCGTAAAAGACAAATATTACGAATATGACTACTATCACACTTCCTTTGATAACCTTGATTTTATCAAGGCGGAATACATTAACGATTCTCTCAATCTGTACCTTCAGGTTATGGAAGAACTGGACAGGCGAACCGTTTACAAGAACCTCACGCCGAACTGCGAGGTGATGCTCAGCAAACACGGTCTCTATCCTAAAATCGGCGCAGCACAGTTTCCCGGGAAAAAGCCCTTGTCGGAGCTGGACATCATCCGCTGGCTTCTGTTTTACAGTGATGGCCGAACTTCATTGCAGGAGATTGCGGATAAGCTTGATATTGATATTGATCAACTCTACTCGGCTGCAGAGAAACTGAGAGAAAAAAGATTGCTGAAAAGGGTATGAGATGGGCGATTGTATTTCTGTAAACTTTGGTGCGGAGAATTGTAGCATCGCTGGTCAGAATGTAGATAACGTGCTGAAACTCAGAATGGAAAACATCGCAAAGCACGTGCCATTGCAGTTCCCCTTTTCCATAAACATAGAGCCTACCAGTGCGTGTAACCTTGATTGCTTCTTCTGTCCCCGCACGCAAAGCTCCAAGCCTTCAGGCTTTATGAACTATGACCTCTTTACAAAGATAATTGATGAGTGCGCCACATATAATATGGTCCAAATGATAAACCTGCATAAAGACGGGGAACCACTGCTACACCCGCTCATCGTTGCTATGGTTCGCTACATAGCTGAAAAGGGGGGCTCGGAAAAATTCGGATTCACCTCGAATGGTATTCTTCTTACAAAGGACATGGGGCGCAGACTTTTGAGCGCGGGGTTGAATGAGATTAACATCAGCATTGATGCCGCAACAGATGAAACATACCGACATATTAAGGGGAGCAATAAATACTCTGTTGTAGTAGAGAATGTTAAAAGGTTTTTAGAAAGCAAGCCTGCCAGCGTAAACGCCAGTGTTTCATTTATCCGTATGAAGGAAAACCTAAGTGAAGAGGATGCTTTTGTGGAGTTGTGGAGGAAATATGATGTGAAGATTGCCCTTAACGAATATCACAACTGGAGCGGAAGTATCCGCGACAGTAGCCGCTCGGGTGGTACACCTGCATCTCGTTATGCGTGCGAAAATCTTTTTTATGCCATAGTTGTTAACTGGAACGGGATAGCTTCTATCTGCTGTGTTGATTGGGACTCGAGAGAAGTAGTTGGTGACGTTAACGGGCAACGTCTAGTTGATATCTGGAAAGGGGAACCCCTAAGAAAGATTAGAGAGTTGCACCTCCGTGGTCGTGCATATGAAGTGAAAACCTGCGCAACCTGTACATATAAAAGTATTGAGAATCGACGATATATTGGCGGATGGCTTATGCAGAACCGTAACCGAGTAATGAGCTACTAGCTTACAGTTTTGGAATGCTTTGAAAAAATTTAAAAAATTTGGAAAGAGAAATGGGCAAGTTCAGGCTGGTAGAAGTCGAAGATTTTTGTGAATGGGACAACTTTGTTGAGGCCTCACCGCAGGGAACAATTTTTTCCGTCTCAAAGTATCTGCAGGCTGTGGGGCAGAAGTATGCGGCCTATTTAATATACAG
>JBDRNN010000100.1:0-2125 GCA_043811145.1 Candidatus Bathyarchaeota archaeon | reverse complement strand
TACACCATCATTCCCAGATCGAGGATTTGAACTCCCACCTAACTTGATATTCCCCAACATAGGCGCTATCAGTGAACCCAACTGCATCATAGCCTCTGGATGCTTGCCAATATACTTTTTAGTGTTAAAACCAAGAAAATCTCCGATCAAATTCACCATAGGCATCTTCTCTTCTACGATGTCTTGAACCATAGCACCTTTCAATCCTTTTTCGAGACGAGCTGGCCCCGAAAGAGAGCCTAACAGACTCATCTTTAAACTCGAGGCCAGCCCGCTCGAAAATACACCAATTATTTTGTTTAATCTAGCGTCAATCATGGGTTTGCCCTCTGAATCTTCCTCATAACGAAAAAGAGAGCCTACACTAGCAGCCAATTCCTCAAACAGTTCCAGCTTGCTGTTCATCTTCCTAACTGTATAAATTGCAAAAAATAGGCCTGCTAAACTACCGCAAGTTGCTAGAAAGCTGCCTAAGACCGCTAAATCCACGTTCAAACCACGCTTAAAGACGTTAGATAGTATGGAATAAGAAATATAAAAGGTTTAAGTCATGGAATAGAAAAAGGAGAGGAAAATGAGGAGATTTTTACTGCAGATATTTCTTAAAGTCCTTAGAGATAATCCACTCTCCAGTCTTTGAAAGCATTAGAGAACCCGCAAGACTTGATTCGTGAATATAGTCCGTTGTCGTCTTAAACTTGAGGCCATAGTTCATCAACATAAAAGACTGAATGGTTTTTGTGCTAGCTCCATCAGAATCCTCAATGAAACGATACATACCCATAAGCCTACTTTTCCTTAATGTAGCTCCGTCAGTAACCCTAGTTTCACGCTTTACCACTCTCAACCCTCTTAACAGCATTATGCTGATTAATCACCTTTTGAATCTTCTGCATCAATTCCATATCAACATTCTTGATCAGCAGCATGCTTTTCGGATCTTTTTTTGTCATTCTTTCAAAATCTCCACAATGTCTTTTACCGCTTGCCGATATCCTCTAATATATGCTCTTAAGTCTTTAATGTCTTGCTCAAGCGTCATCTCATTTACCCACCACAATATTAGCATTTAAGACTTTCAGATTTTTTCTGAGATCAGCTAGAAGTTCTACTGCTTGATCAATAGTTTGAATTTCAAAAGTTACTTTTAACTTCATGGTTTTTCCTCCGTTTCGTGTGTGTGTATTGACTCTCTCTCTCTATCTCTACATATAGTGCTTTCTCCGAGGTTTTCAGTTCCTTTTGTTTTCGCGTTATAATTCCTTTCAATCTGTTCAATTCCCCTAAGCCGAGACTAGGTATTTCATCTATCAAATAGTCTAGGGTATTTAGTTTTTTTTCTCTCTGGGGAGATACAGAATTTCTATTCGCAATGACATTTCTAGCTCGAATTCTCGCTTCACGGTAAATATGATAGAAGCGATAGGCTGTCCCTCTGCTATAGCCAAAATCTTTGACAACGTCTTTGGGTCTATATCAAGCAATGAAGAAGAAGAAGAGTTCATAATGAATCACTTTTCTGCCTCATGAGCTTTTACATGCATTTCATTGAAAAGTTTTTGCTCGAAGAATATTCTTCTAGTTTTTAAGCTATTAGCAATCAAAGGAATCGCGCATTGTTTGCTATGAACCAAGTACCAAGCACACCTTTCTTTGCAACATAGAGCCATATTCTTAAGAGGACATTGCTTATTCAAATTCATGTTCATCCTTCCTTTTCTGTTCATATTCTACTAGTTCATGTCTTGTTTCCAAAACAGTCACTCCGTCACGGACTAGATCGATAACAAACTCTGAAAAACTACGGTATCCATAATACCGTGAGATGTTGTCAAATCTATCCGACAGTGGTTTGGGTATCTTAACTTGCTTGTATTCCACTTGGTTTCACCTAGTCCCCTCTAGGTGCATCAAGTATTAATATGTTTAGTCTAAAAAAATGTAGTAAATACCCTAGCTATTTTAAGAAATCGTAAGAGGAAGTTCAGTCTGTCCAAAACCAAACGGAAAAGGCATCGTCTTAGCTTTCTCAAACGTATCTTGAGGAATCTTCGCAATATCCGCTCCCCATACATCAAGAATCCCTAACCCAGCCAAATACGCAGTTCCGCTAGCACCAGCAATA
>JBDRNN010000099.1:0-2970 GCA_043811145.1 Candidatus Bathyarchaeota archaeon | reverse complement strand
GTCTATGAAACTGATTGGATTGGAGCCGAGAACTCAGAATATAGCTGTGGTTCTTTTAAAAACAGGAGCCGGAGAGACGGAAGCGTTAAAAATGATACAGAAAATGTGCGGAGGAAAGATTAGAAAAGATCTCCTTGAAACATGCTCCCACAGAAAACTGAACAGACTTATGAAAATCTTTGAAATTTCAGATGAGGAGATTGATGTTGGAAGAACTGGGAGAAGTGAAAATGAAGTGTTAACAGATCTCATTATAGAGAGAATGGCTCTCCTTGTGGCAAGCCGTTAAAATTGTTCAAGCTCAAACTTTTGCGTAAAAGTTTGACCAAAAATAATGCATAATTATTGTATCTTTAAGCAAATACTAACGTCTTAACCATCCGGAATCACCATCTAGCTGAGGAGGATAGTTCAGAAAAAGAAGGATCGTTTAGGATACAATAAGCTTCGAAGCAGGGATAGCACCAACTCTTAAGATTTTAGGCTTCAAATTTGAAACGTCGATAACGGTTGAGCTGATCCCAACGGGACATGTTCCACCATTGAGAGCAAGATCAACTTTATCGCCCAACTGCTTCATCGCTTCCTCAATAGCCAAAGGAGATTTTTCTCCACTCACATTCGCACTAGTGCCAACGAGAAAACCATCGCATAGACGAATCAACTTTAAAGTTTGACTTGAATTTGGAATTCTTAGACCAATTTTATTAGTGCCAGAGCATAGAAAACCGGGAGTTTCTTCCCTTTTTTTTAAGACCAAAGTTACTGGTCCGGGCCAATTTCTCTTCACCATATTTAGTGCTAGTTTAGAGAAATATGCGAGACGTGTAGCCTTTCTTAAATCACTTACTAATATTGGGAGAGGTTTAGTGACCCTGTCCTTTATTTTCAATATTCTTTTAAAAGCATCAATGTTGAATGGGTCACAGCCCAGCGCATACACAGTATCGGTAGGGTAAATTATAACACCACCTTCTCTTATGATGCTTGCAGCCTTTTTTAGACTTCTGTCTGAGATGCTTAAAACGGATGTTCTCATAGGGACATTCAAAGTGTATGATAATGATCTACGCAATAAGCTTAAGGAGACAATAGTGTCTCCCAAAAAACTTTGAAAAGACCTGTGAAAATAAGCATTGAACTAAAGGAGGATTTTACGCAAAACCTTTAAGTACTACTAGCCATCAACAACAAAACGAGTATAAAACGGGGGGTAAATATATGTCATCCTATGAAAAACCGACTGAAGATGTGTCACCCGACGAAAAACCGATTGAAGAGGAAGAAAATGTAAGCGAAGAAGACGAACCTGAAGAGGAATGGGATAAAGAAGGGTCCAAGGAAGAGGAAGAGTCAGCTGAAGAAGAATGGTGACATAACTAAATATTCGATCTTGTTACTTCATCTATTTTTAGTATCTTAACTATTTTTGAGGATTAGTTTTTGGTTAGAGTTGCGGTTCTGGAAAATGAAAAATGCCATCCTGAGGACTGTGGAAGAATCTGTTATCGCATCTGCCCGATGGTCAGGGGGAAGATATACGCTGTTCAATTTGAGGAGGGGGAAGAAAAGCCCACAATAGTTGAACCCCTTTGTTCTGGATGCGGTATTTGTATAAAGAAATGTCCTTTTCAAGCTTTGACAATAACGAACCTCCCCGAAGAATTAGAGACAGAATGCAGCCACAGGTATGGTAAGAACGCTTTTAAACTTTACAGGTTGCCAGTTCCGATTCCATCAAAAGTTGTTGGACTTTTAGGCAAAAACGGAATCGGAAAAACCTCGGCTATCAAAATACTTTCGGGGGAAATTAGACCTAATTTAGGGGATTATGAGAAAACGCCTGAATGGGACGAAGTGATTCGCCATTTCAGAGGCTCCCTTCTGCAGAATTATTTTGACAAGATTAGACGGGGAGATACAAAGGTCATCCATAAACCGCAGTATATTGACAAGATTTCAAAAGTGGTTAAAGGGAAAGTAGGCGAGATTCTGGAGGGCGTTGATGAGCGGGATAGAATGAAGACAGTTGTAGAGCTTGTTGACCTTAAAGAGCTGGTAGATCGAAATGTGAAGGTTCTTTCTGGTGGTGAATGTCAGAGGCTTGCTATTGCCTCAGCCATTTGTAGAGAAGGAGATGTCTATATTTTTGATGAACCCTTCAGCTACTTAGATGTGAAGCAGAGGATTAACGCTGCAAAAACCATAAGAAGTCTAATCAAGGATGACAAAACGGTAGTGGTAGCTGAACATGACATAGCTATGCTAGACTACCTTTCCGATCAAGTGTGTGTTTTCTATGGTGAGCCTGGAGTTTATGGGATTATTTCTAGTCCTCATGGTGTGAGAACGGGGATAAACATTTACCTAGATGGCTATCTCTCGGATGATAACATGAGGTTTAGAAATGAACCTGTAAGATTTCACATTAAACCTCCAACAACCAGTTGGCAGTCAACAAATATACTATTTAGTTGGGATGACATGCAAAAAACTTTCGGAGAGTTTGAGCTTACTGTAGAAGCGGATAAAATTTACGAGGGGGAAGTAATAGGCATCCTCGGATCAAATGGAATAGGCAAAACGACATTTGTTAAACTGATTTCGGGCATGAAGTCGATTGAGGGAGAACTATCCTCAAAAGCTGAAGCCTTCATCAGTTACAAGCCCCAGTATATTTCAGTTAAATATCAAGGAAACGTGAAAACGCTTCTTCGAAGGATTGCTAAAAATGAATTTGAGACCAGCCAGTACATAACGAGCATTATAGCACCTATGGGTATGGAGAAACTATTTGACAGAAAGGTTTCCGAGTTGAGCGGTGGAGAGTTGCAGAAAGTGGCTATTGCTACATGCCTTTCTAAAAAAGCTAAACTTTACCTCATTGATGAACCAAGCGCGTTTTTGGATGTAGAGGAGAGACTGGCTATGGCCAAGATAATTAGGAGAGTCGTGGAAAGCGAGAAAGCA
>JBDRNN010000098.1:0-2767 GCA_043811145.1 Candidatus Bathyarchaeota archaeon | reverse complement strand
ACGTGCGTAAGAGACTTGCCTGACGCTACATCTGGAAAGGACGATTCAAAAAAAGGCCTAACCATCGCCTTGGCTGGCAATTCAAATGTTGGAAAAAGCGTAATTTTCAATTACCTAACAGGACTACACCAACATGTAGGTAACTGGCCGGGTAAAACTGTAGAAAAAGCCGAAGGTAGTCTCCATTTTAAAGGTTACAACATCGATGTAATCGATCTCCCTGGAATCTACTCCTTCTCAACATTTTCCATGGAGGAAGTTGTTTCCAGACAGTACATAGCTTTCGACAAGCCTGATGTAGTCATTAACGTGGTGGATTCATGCGTATTGGAGCGTAACCTCTTTCTTACTCTCCAATTGATTGAAATGCACGTACCCGTAGTCGTTGCGCTAAATATGGTAGACTCGGCGAAGAAAAAGGGAATAGTGATCGATGAGAAGCGGTTAAGCGAATTTTTGGGCGTGCCCGTGGTTCCAACAGTTGGTATCAAGGGAGTCGGTATCGACGAGTTGGTTGAAACAGCAATTGAAACCGCAAAAGGAAACATAAAAACTCGAGTGATAGAATACGGAAAAGAAATAGAGGACAAAGTGAAAAAGCTAGAAAAAATCCTCGAGAATTTTAAGCTTAACTATCCTGCGCGATATGTGGCGTTAAAGCTTCTTGAAGAAGATAAAGATATCCAGAAAGAAGTGCGGGCTATAGACAGTAAGACTCTGAGATCATCTGAGGAGTATGCAAAGGAAATCGAGCAAATACATGGGGAACCCTGCTCTGTTGTAATCTCTTACGAGCGATACGCTGTAGCTAATAGGTTTTCAAAAGAGGTGCAGAAAACTTTAGCGCCTACTAAGTTGAGTTTAACAGAAAAAATCGACCAGCTACTGATGCACAGGATTTTAGGCTATGTGATATTGGTTGCTGCAATGTTCGCAGTTTTTTATGCAGTATTCACTTTTGGTGGATTCCTATCAGCAATAATCTCAAAATCTTTTGACATTTTTAGACCTGCCACTCTTGGAATAGGTCAAACGATCTTGTGGGAGGGTGTTATAGGTGGTTTTGTTGCAGCCGTAACCTTGGTTCTGCCTTATGTATTACCGTTCTATCTTTTGCTAACACTATTGGAGGATACTGGCTATCTCCCTAGGATAGCATTCTTGCTTGATAATATCATGCATAAGATGGGATTACATGGGAAAGCGATAATACCAATGATTATGGGTTACGGGTGCAATGTGCCTGCATGTTATGCTTGTAGAATCATGGAAACGCAACGTGATCGTTTAATAGCTGCATTCGTTATAACATTTATTCCCTGCACTGCCCGCATCATCGTTATTCTTGGCTTGGTTGCTACTTTTGTGAACATTCAATGGGCCTTTACTTTACTCTTAATTGATCTGGCGATAATATTCGCTATGGGAAGAATAGCCTTTAAGGTTCTTCCGGGGGAGTCAATGGGTTTAATCATGGAACTTCACCCATTAAGGGCGCCATCTAGACACATTTTCACTCAAACGTGGGTAAGGATAAAGTCAATAGTTTACCTTGTGTTTCCTATCTACATAGTAGGCGGAGCAATTCTTGCCATAATGCAAAATATGGGATTTCTGGCACCATTAGATATGTTATTCTCTTTAGTAACAGTTGATTGGCTTGGACTACCCTCCAACGTGAGCGTTCTTCTTGTGTTTGGGCTCCTTCGTAAGGAGCTTGTAATGGTTATGCCCACTATACTTTTCGGGACAACAAACCTTGCAGCCATCTTCACTCCTATACAAATGATTGTGTTGGCTTTTGTAACCATGATATATGCGCCATGTTTCGCCACAATCGCGATGCTTAAAAGAGAATTTGGATGGAGAAAAGCTTCTTATATAAGCCTGTTCGAGCTTGTTTTCGCAATATTTTTGGGTGGCTTATTCTTCAGAGTCCTACAACTTATAATGTAAACTTTTAACCTTGAGCTAACCAAAAATTCCTTCGGTTTAAATCTAGCTTTTCTTTAAATACGAGTTGATTTCGGCAACATTCATCTTTTTCGTATCTAATACGTTATGGATAAAGTTGAAAATTTTTCGTCTTACATTATAGCTAATGTTAGGATACCATATTGGACTTGCTAAGACGAGCGCTCTCCATGCACAAAAGGGCTGGATAACAGTTAAGAGTTCCTCATCTCCAGTCTTTTCCAGATAGTTTCCTATGAAAGTTTTGTACAGTTTCTCAAAAGGTCCAGCCAACTTTCCATAAACTTGCAAAGAGAAAAATAGGTAATTCATGCTTAGGGAAGCTAGGTCATCTGCAGCTTCCCCCCATTCTCCTCTGCTGCGGTCTAATACTTTGAAGTTTGATCCTTTCTGGAAGAGTATATTCCATGGATGATAATCTCCGTGAACCTGGCACAGCCTGTGATCTTTTTCCCTGATTTTCCATCTCCACCCTAAACATTTCTTCTCGATAAGAGCCAGTTCATTCTGATCGGTGAAGTCGAGGTTGGATGGATAGTTATCTATCAATCCCATGATGCATTCCCCATGACCAATAAGGTCTCTTATTCTTCTCCTGTACAGCTGTGGATCTGTATTCTTTTTTGAGTGAATTTTAACCAAATAGTCTGAAAGAGCTCTGCACCTCGGGACATCAAGTTTTATCATGGACTTTTGTTTCATGATTCTCTCAAGGTCTTGATAATATTCTTTCCCTTCAACTTTCTCGAGGAGAATGAAAAACTCGGATGAATCTCCTAGTTGTTTTAATGCG
>JBDRNN010000097.1:0-2046 GCA_043811145.1 Candidatus Bathyarchaeota archaeon | reverse complement strand
CACTTAACTGGGAAGCGTTAAAAGAGAAAAAGGTTGGGAGCCATGCATGAGTCAGTTTTGTCAGGCAAGTCATTCTTCTTTAACCCTTATTTGGTGAACGTGCCAGCAGTACTGATGCCTTATACTGTCTTTAACGAAATCTGCGATGCTGCTGTAGCCGCATTCCGGATGCTTCTCGATAAGAGTCTCGATTGCCTCAAGCATCTTAGAAGGTAACTTCACAGTTCTATATTGCCTGCCCAAACCTTAAGCCAGCCACAAACTTTTGCCCAAAAACATTATGAAAAAGCCAAAAGAATAAGTTTATGAAGGCTAAATATTGAGAATCAATCTCATCCATTCTGATTCTGAATCGGAAATTACGAGAAACTTCTTATATAACAATCTTATAGAACAATATTCTAGGTTCTGAAGTGGAGTCTGATTTTTATGCACTCTTCAGGGATTTTAAAAGATCTGCGTGAGAGAACAATAAAGACCTATCTGGACGTCTTTATTTTGGGTCAGCTGAAGGAGAATCCTCTGAGTGGCTACGACATCATCGGTATCGTTCACAGCAGGCTCGATGTCTTGGTGAGTCCTGGAACAATCTATGCTTTACTCTATTCCATGGAAAGAGATGGCTTGATAAAAGGCATCTGCGAGCAGAGAAAAAGAGTGTACGAGCTGACTGAAAATGGAGAAAAAGCCATACAGGTTCTCGGGCAAGCAAATGGTGAAATCCAAAACTGCCTCAAAAGCGTGCTAATATCATCATAGAGAGGATACCACTTTCCCCTTTTTTGCTTAAGCTAATGCTTAGATTTTGATGCTTTCCATTAGGGGGAGATAGTTGTCTATTTTTCGGGTGTATTCTAGGACTCTTTGACCTTTTTCGGTAATTGAGTAGAGTTTACGTTTCTTCCCCAGTTTCTGCTCCTCAACGAGACCATTCTTGATAAGATGATCAAGGAGTTGTTTCAGGCTATTACAGTTCAAGTTAGCATTGTATATTATATGGGTCAGCTTCAATGGTCCATACTGAGCAAGTGCATTGAGGATGCCTATCTGGACTTCAAAGGTTGATCTCGGCATAACCTGCAGCTCATTTTCCCTAATTGTGACCAACTTTTATATCCTTTGAGGAGGCTGGATCAGAACCTTACATATAATTTTTCCATCTTTATTCCTCATAAGCGGGCTACATCCGAGACAATCTACTCTCTGATGAATGGAAAAGAAATCCCTCATGTTCAATCATAAATCCGTGCATTAAGTTAGAATGTCTAAGAGCTTTTCTCCTTTTTCTGTGATTTTGTAGATGCCTCGGCTCACTCGTTCTATGTAGGCGTTTGGAAGTAGATAGCCGTAAAATTGTTTTCTGAAAGTGTTTGATGTTGCAAAGAGTAGGCATGTTGCTACGGTTTTCTTCTCTATGTCAGTGTAATGCATATGACCTTTCTTAATAAATTGAAGGATAGTTTTGCGGAGGATGTCACGCTTCACATCAGCCTTCAAGCACTGCCACCATCCTCTAGACAACTCGAAAAAAAGAGATCCAACAGCTTGGCTACTGAATTGTTTTAGGTTTCCGAGCTTTAGATTTCTTTTTTGGAGAGGCTTCAAGATCCTGCAGCTTAATGTCTGGCTTTGGCAACTTCACCGCTTCAAGCCACTTTTCGCCTTTGTAGCTTTCAGGCAGTTCCACGATGTCGCCAGGCTTGAATCTATTTCCTGTTGCGTCTACGAATTCGCTGACTGATCCTTTGCCTCTTCGCAATCTAAACTTCAGTTTTGTTTCCTCCAATTTTGATATTTACGGCTAACTTTATCCTCGAAAACAAAGAGGGAAAAAAAGGCTACGTAGGGCACCCTTTGCTACGTTAGTCCTGTTATTTCGCAGATTGATGTTGGACGCTTGATTCTGGGTGCCACGACTTCATGGACCTTGCATTGAAGGTTCATGTCCTCATCCTGCTTCGTGAACAACGAAAGATCCCTGCCGATCACCATGTCAAAGTTATCTTGTCCCGGTTCTACAACAAGTGCTGAAGTTGTTGCTCCTGC
>JBDRNN010000096.1:0-3919 GCA_043811145.1 Candidatus Bathyarchaeota archaeon | reverse complement strand
AGTCTTTGCCTTTTCATACGTATATCTGCGCACATAGATGCACACGATGTCTTCGCTGTAATATTTCAGTAACTGTCTGGCGGCCTCGTAAAGGAACTCTTCTTTAGAGCTGTATCTTAGTTGCTTGTTTTTTATCGATTCTTCAATGTGTGAAACCAGTTCAGGCGGAAAAACAACGTGATGGTCCAGAAGATATTTGATGGCATCAGAATACGTTTGCCTTGCCAACTTTTCAGCTGTAATTTTTCCTACCAGAACAGTCAACTTCTCTGACAGTTTATCCGAAACTCTGACGGTCTTCACCATCTATTCACCCAACTAGCTGCCTCAACAAATCCATATCAATGTCCATTTTTTTGAGATGGTATTTAGATGTTAAGGCCAAAAGAACAGCTGAAACACGGAGAGAGGAAAGTGAAAATAAACCAAAAACACTCCCCAAAACAGTGCAATTAGAACAAAAATTTTGATCTTTATTGTTACCTACAGTTTCACCTATCTGTCTCCCCTCTTTCTAAGTGGTTTTCGGCGATTGTTTTATCTCTTTTTTCTTTCGCTAAATAATGGGTAGTCGAGAGATGACCAAAGACGTAATCATCAAACTTTATCATTGGGTAGCCAAGAAACGCTACCTGGAAGGAAAATACATCTACACCTATGAACGATTGTATATCCCCGTTCCCAGAGTTTTACACAAAAAGTTCAAGTCAATCCTAAAACTGCACATCAAGATGGAAGTGGAGGAACAAAAAGGACGCATTGGAGTCTTTTTGACCCCCGTAAAAACGTTGTCGCACGCAGAATCACCCCCCGACAAAACATAACCAAAAAAGCCTGTGGAACCCGAATTTATACAATAATTTGTCTTTTTCTTTAAGTATCTTCGCGATCACGTTTTTTCCTATAGGGCATTGTCGCACGCAGAAACGTTTTCTCGGGGGTTTCTCGTGCATGAAATTGTGTAAAAAGGTGAATGGCTACTCTGCCCCTATTTTGAGGTAAATAAAGGGCAGGGCTGGATTGGACATTGCCAAGTCGCAAGCAACCAAATGAATTATCAGTGTTTCGGGGAAGAAAATCCAGTCTAAACTTGGCCATTTTTGAAGTTCTAAAACAGGAAAGCCCGCTTATCATTTATGATATAACTAAACGTATCCAAAACAAAAAAGGGTTTGGAAACATTAGCTGCGCAAATGTGGGGCGCAGGTTAAGGGCTCTTGAAGAGCAGGGCTTCGTAGAAAAAGTGGGAAGTAGAGAAACTCAACCGGGTTCTAGGGGAAAATTATATCGGTTGACTGTTAGAGCCAAAGTTGCTCTGCTCTATAATATGGTCAGTAGAGACAAATTCATCAAAGAAGCCGACAAAGAAACTCTGGCTGTAGAACTGGCTACTCTACAACTGTTCATTAAAAAGATGCAAGAAAAACCTGTTAAACACAGCATTAAAAAGAATGAAGGCTAAAGAAGGCTTAAATTTCTCATTTGTGAACGTCATCTATCATAATTTTGTAACTCTGCCATATTGCTGCAAAATACCAAAAAACAAGCTAAAATATCATTCTCTGAAGTGAGAATTGGACATTTTGATATCAAAAATTTAAAATCAAAATTTTTACTGTACTAAAAATGACAGCAAAATTTTCACAAACCAAAACCAATCTCAGGAAAAGGGCAAATTTATCTAAAAATGATAATTTATGACACAAAACGTTAAAGCCTATTTCTTGTCTAAAAAGCCGAAATAAACCGAAAACAGTGTTTTTGGAGACTGTTATAAAATTTTTTGGTATATGTCCGTTTTTGGATTAGTTGCAATACGGGGGTGTACACTGCAATCATTGCAATGTGAACCCTCCTATTGCAATCATTGCAATACGGCGGGCAGAAATGACTTAACCTTTTTTGGTAGCATAGTTGTAAGGTGAAATTGTTTGGTTTACCTTGTTGAAGATTGGAAAGCTATGGAAGTGTATGGCACTGAAGAACAAAGAATCATCCAGATATTAGCTGAAGAAGAGAAAACTGTTATCAAGGTTGTAGCAGGCGAAATAGGATTTAAAAAAGAATTTGATGATCCTAAAGATCCGTTGATTAACCGCATCATAGAGTTTTGTAAAGACGAACATTTCGTTAAGCTAGATAAATGCGAAAAAGTTGACAACTTCGTCAAATAAACTGGACTAGAGGCAAGAATGGGTAAGAATGGGTGAAAGGTGATGAGTGAAGCCAGCCTCGTAGGTTCAGTTGTTCATGTTCGATATTGGGATCATGTTCTTTACAGGAACACTCCAGCGCCTGTAACTGAACCAGCTGAACGCGAAACTATAGGATGGCTAACAGACATAAATGATGAAGTTGTCTGTATTGAAAATGACAGAACCATAGATGAATTACCATATTCTAACGGATCAGGTAGCGGTTTGGTCTTACTAAAAAGTTGCATTATAGAAATCCGGTCGTCACCAACACAAAAGGTTTCAGGATGGCCTTTAATTCCTAGGAACACCTACTTTAGAAATACTGAATCTGCGCTTCAGACAACGAAGCGAAAAATTCAGCCATAGTGAATAGAAAAGGGAGCAAAATAATGCAAAATACAATTACCGTAACCCACAGCCCCCTCGGATACAAACTCCAGGAACCAATAACATTCTCAGCACCAGAAACAAAAAACGCCGCTGATGAGAAGCTTCAACAATATGTTATAGATAGCCTCTCATGGAAAATGTCTAGTCTAGTACCCTTCACCTTCAACAATACCTCAACGCTAGAGGTTGCAAAGCATCTACTGCGTCATCGCACCGGAAGCACAGCCACATTATACCAGTACATCTATGGTATCTATCGGTTCTGCAGATGGGCAAACACCCAACCGGACCAGATAATCAAAAGCTGCCAAGACCTGGATGGTGATCCAAAACCTAAAGCCATCGCAAAATACACCCGACTTCTCGACGACTTCGTTGGTTGCCTACAAGCAGAAGGACTAGCACCTGGAACAGTATCTAACCACGTCAAAAGCGTAAAAGCACTCTTCAGATCAAACAGAATGAAACTCGATCTACCATACAACCTATCAAAAAGAATAGTCTACAGCGACCGAGCGCCAAGCCCTGAAGAACTACAAAAAATCCTAGAAATCGCAAACCTTCGAGAAAAAGTCATCATCTCAATGCTAGCCCTAGGCGGCTTTCGTATAGGCACCTTAGTAAAACTTCAATATCGCCATGTAAGACGCGACATACAAAAAATGAGAACACCAATCCACATTCACGTCGAAGCCGAAATCACTAAAGGCAAATATCACGACTACGACACTTTTCTTGGACAAGAGGCATCAGAATACCTAAGAATTTACTTAGAACTTAGAGGCCAAGGAAGCCCCACTGGAAGAAACCCACCTGAAAATCTCCATGACGAATCCCCTCTCATTCGAGATAGTCACACTAAACACCCAAAACCAATAACCCCTGCTAGATTACACGGAATCATCCATGGACTCTACGTCAAAGCAGATTTGATTTCAAGTAAACCTCTTGGCCGCCGCTACGACTTAAGAGCTCATAGTATCCGCAAATTCTTCAGAACTCAAATGGCAGCCTTAGGTGCCGACAGAGATTACATCGAATACATGATGGGACACACCATAAGCACTTACCATGATATCAAAATGAAAGGAATAGAATTCCTAAGAGAAATCTAAAGAGCATCAGGAATCTCAATAAAGCCAAAGACCCGAGTTAGCAAGATCGATGCACTCAAAGAAATAATACGCGCCTGGGGAATGAATCCAGAAGAGATCCTAACCAGAGACGCAATGACAAAACCTCACAGAACCGTTATCGACAGGAGCAAGGTAGAACTTGACCAAATTCACCAACTTTCAGTGGCGTTGAAGCAGCAAATGATCAAAGAAATA
>JBDRNN010000095.1:0-4432 GCA_043811145.1 Candidatus Bathyarchaeota archaeon | reverse complement strand
ATATATATTCAGCTTATTAGAAGTTCTTTAGGGAACTGAGCAAATGTTATTGAAAACTGACGTTGCAATCGTTGGAGCAGGACCAGCAGGACTCTTTGCTGCTTTAGAAATCGTTAAAAAAAGTAAGTTAAAAATCATCCTTGTAGATCAGGGAAATGAAGCTGTTCGACGAACATGTCCTGAACAAACCAGCTACAAGGGTTGTACAAAATGTAATCCATGTAATATTCTTTGTGGCGCTGGAGGAGCTGGAACCCTATCAAGTGGGCGCTTAAACTTGAGGCCAGATATTGGTGGAAACCTTTTCCAGATGACTGGAAATGAAAATGAAGCTTGGAAGCTAGTGAACGATGTGGATAAAGCTTTCTTGAAATATGGTTGCTCAGCCAAAATTTATAATCCGAAAACCATTGAAGGGGAGAATCTTGAGAGAAAATCGGCAGCCGCAGGGGTAAAATTTATTTCGATTCCCCAGAGGGAGATAGGCACCGATATGGCTCCAAAGGTTATTCAGAACTTTGTAAACGATCTTAAAAAAAGAGGAGTTAAATTTTTACTTCGGAAGAGAGTTCAACATATCAACAAGGGCAAGGTGCAACTTAACGATGGCGGAAGAATTGAGTGCAAGTATATGATAGTTGCACCGGGCAGGTGGGGACAGAACTGGCTGGCTGAAGAGGCCAAGAGACTTAAGATTCCAGCAAAATTCGAACCTATCGATGTAGGCGTTAGGGTTGAAGTCCCAGCTATAATAATGGAACCCGTCACCAAAAATGCTAGAGACCCCAAATTTCATATTCACACTGAAACCTACGATGATTTCCTTCGAACCTTCTGTGTAAACCATCAAGGCTTTGTCGTTTTGGAAGCCTATGAAGAGGGTTTTGTTGGAGTGAATGGCCATTGCATGTCAAATTTGCATTCAAAAAACACTAATTTCGCCTTCCTTGTTCGAGTAGCTCTAACTCAGCCACTTGAAAACAGTTCAGAATATGGGCGAACCTTGGCCATCCAAACTGCAACTCTAGGGGGCGGAAGACCCATTCTTCAACGTTTAGGTGACTTGGAAAAGGGTAGAAGGTCAACTTGGGAGAGAATTGAGAGGGGAAATGTTAGACCTACGTTAAAGACGGTAACGCCAGGAGATATTGCCATGGCTATGCCCCACCGCATAGTAACAAACATTATTGAAGGTTTGAAAAGACTTGATCATGTAATACCTGGAGTGGCATCAAGCTCTACCCTTCTATATGCTCCAGAAGTCAAATTTGCAGCGAATAAAATCCACACAAACAGAGACTTGGAAACGCCTATAGAGAACATGTATGTAGCTGGAGATGGAGCAGGACTATCAAGAGGGATTGTAACCGCGGCAGCTACGGGTATCATAGCTGCAAGAGGCATCCTTAAAAAGGAAAGCATTAATAACTGACCCTAAAGTGCTTTCACTATGTTATAGTTTCTAGGCTCATTAGCTTGGTATCTTCACGAAAGAACTACGTCGATTCGTTCTACCCAACTTTCTCGCATATCCCGGGCCACCGAGGTAATTTGGGAAGCATAGTAAAAAGTTAAAATTTAGAAGTGAGCTGTTTTTATATTCAGACGAGGGGCCGTGGGCTAGCCTGGTCTAGGATATCCGCCAAATTGCTTGGTGGCTTGGGCCCACCAGATCGCCGGTTCAAAAGGTAAACAGTTCATCCTGAAAATCCGGCCGGCCCCACCAAATTCACCCATATAATTTAAACTATCCAAAGTAAACGTGTCTAAGTGACATGCAAAAAAGGAAAGTTGGAGCCCCGAGCGGGATTCGAACCCGCGATCTATGACTTTCTTTTTAACACCAAATACAAGGCCATCGCTATGACCGGGCTTAGCCACCGGGGCTTGAGTTCTGGCTTTGATAGGAATCTTACTTAAAGTTTTTTGTACTATAATGCGCCTACCAATGAAGTCGATGCAGAAGACTGCTGACTTTTTTTATTTACTCTTAGAGTTTAAATCTTTCAGCAGCAGCTTTTAAACACTCAACCCCTGGAAGCTGCTTTCCCATGAAATATTCCAAAAAGGCTCCACCTGAAATGCTACTATAGCCGAATTTATCAACAAATCCAAATTTCGTTAAAGCTGAAAAAGTATGACCCCCACTACCCATAGAGAATGCTTTGGACTCGGTGATAGATTTGAAAACTTCAAATGTTCCCTTAGCGAAGGCTTCCTCTTCATAAACGCCTAGCGTACCGGCAACAAGGATAGATCCCGCTTGTTGGACCATATCTAAATAGTAACGTATTGTTTCAGAGCCTATATCATAGATGGCGTGTTCGGATGGAAACTCTGAGACCTTCAATTCCAACCTTTTGCCATCACTAGTTTTAACAGCAACATCAACTGGAACTTTAACTTTACCAGGATGCTCTTTCAGAATTTCTTTCATCATATCAGTTTGGTCCAAAAGTCCTTTCTTTTTCAGTATAGGTAAGTTTGCTTCTCCAATGTTTACTCCGCTTACATGAAGAAGGAAGTTTCCAGCGAGCCCCCCAGTCAAGATTGCATCTATATTTTTAGATAAGAGGAAATGGATAAAATCGAAACTTTTTTCAACCTTTGCGCCTCCGAGAATGCACACGAAGGGCTTCACGACCTTATTCGTAATTTGATTTATGGATTTGAGTTCAGTTTCCACAATTCTTCCAGCTACACTTGGAAGTAATTGCGTAAAACCGACGACAGTAGCATGACTTCGATGCGCTACCGAGAAACCGTCTAAAACGAAAATATCAGCTAATGCTGCTAGATCCTTTACAAGCGGGCTTTTAGCATGCTCTTCAGGACTTCGGTTTACACCTTCGTCTGGATGAAACCTAGTATTTTCAAGAACCAAAATTTCTCCAGAATTAAGCTCTTTTATTGCTTTTACAGCTCGTTCCCCTACCACTTCTTCAACATATTTTACCGTGCGTCCCAAAACATTTGAAAGTACTTCAACATGATTTTTCAAAGGAAGACAATCAGGGTCACCCTTTCTTCCCTGATGAGCTAAAACTACGACCTTAGCTCCGCTGTCTGAAAGATCCTTCAAGGTTTTGGAGTGAAGCCTTATCCTAGTATCACTTTTAATCTTCCCCGTGTTTGGGTCGATAGGAGAGTTAATGTCAACTCGAACAAGGACCGTTTTTCCCGAGACTTCTACATCTTTAAGAGTTAGATACGGCCTTTCCAATTTGTAGTCACCTAAATTTGAACCAAACCGTATAAACATATACGCCATGGTGAAAAAATTAGGGTGCCACTGGATTTAACATTTCCCATTGAGACAAACTTGTCTTGAGAATAATTGATGTAGGTTAAATCCGATTGCATATGCTTATTTGTTTATAATAATGAAATTGTTTATCCAAAATTTTATAACTGTTAAGCCAAACTTCAATAAGGGAGATGCCGGGGTGGCTCAGCTGGTTAGAAGGAAGAATCGGGCCTAGATCAAAGCGCTGGACTCATAATCCAGAGGTTTGCGTCTGCTGGGCGCGAATATACCGGATAAAGGTCGTGAGTTCGAAACTCGCCCCCGGCACAAACCCGTTTCACAGTTTTTTATTTAAGTAACCTTTTCGGTAAGTAACTTCATATACGGGTTAGCTGACATTTATTGTTGAAACATATGAAGACAAGAGTCAAGAAAATAAGGTTAACCACAGGAGACGGGAAGATTCTAATAGAAGAGGAGATAAGCACAAAATCGTCAGACATAAAAGATATTGACCCGATCATTGAATTTCTAAGAGTTATTTCCAGCGAGAGCAGATACAAGGTCATGCGCCAACTCGCTGAGAAACCATCCTGCTTTACCGAGATTCATCACAGCAGTGGCTACAGCCAAAAAACAGTCGCCCAATGCTTATACGACTTAGTTAAAATGAGTGCTATAACTCGAGAGAATGGGGGATACATGCTGTCTACTCTTGGAAAGATAATGCTAACTCAGCTGAAAGAGATGGCGGAGATTATGAAGAAAGTTCGTGAGCTTGAGGACCTTAGAGTGGAGTTTGAATCTTAAATCATCTTTTATTCAACACGGGTTTTCAGATAAAGTTACTTTTTAAGTAAGTAACTATACTGACGGTAAAGTTTATATGGATAAAGACGCCCACTATACTTAACTTTCCAAAAAGTAAAGTTGCTTTATAAAAAGGTGATAAACATGACAACAATCAAACTAAAAGTTGCATCAGCAACCCAAAGAGATGCTGGAAGAAACCTAATACGCATAGACCCACACGTTATGGCCAAAATTGGGATAAGCTCAGGAGATATTATTCAAATAGATGGAAAAAAGACAACTGCAGCAGTAGCATGGCCAGCCTACCAAGAAGATAGGGGACTCGAAATTGCAAGGATAGATGGAATAACGCGAAGTAATGCCAGTGTTGGG
>JBDRNN010000094.1:0-2960 GCA_043811145.1 Candidatus Bathyarchaeota archaeon | reverse complement strand
TCCAGGCTTTCTTTTCAATGGAAAGGTAGGTCTCATGTTGCTATTGTAAGTCTCAGGGGTAGCAATGATCCTCGGACAGCCTTCTATTCCCCATGAAGGCTGTAGAGGAGATTCAGGAATGGCTTCTATCGACTCGATTTTGCCAGAAGTGTAGTTGTAGTTAAATTTTGCTTGACATGCATCATGATCGCAGTCTTTACAGAGAGTTACAAAAGATCTAATTTCTTCTTTTACAGCCATTTTCACTTTTCTCCTAACATTATAGATGAAAGCTTCTATAACTGAAAGCATATAAAAACTTTTGCTCATTATGTAAAACGCGGGAACATAAACCCCAAATGTAACTATATTTTGGAGATTATGAAGAGAAATAAACCAGAAAGCATGGTTAGGAAGTTAACATAAAAAAAAATTATACGACTAGCTGCGAATCAACCAATTCAACCAGATCTTGTACCTTTAAATCAGCTCCCATTTTTTCAGCAGCTTCACTGATGTTTGCTTCACAGGCGGGACATGCTGAAACAGCAATCTTAGCGTCTGTATATTTAAGTATCTCTAGCACCTTGTTTTTAGCGATTTTAGATGAAAGCTCACCATTCATCGCTTTCAATAGACCTCCGCCGCCACAACAGGAACATTCATCACGATTAAATTTCAGATCAACAAAATCTTCTCCGAATATTGCTCGCATAATCTTCCTTGGGTTTTCATACATTCCTCGCCACCTACCTAACTCACAGGGGTCATGATAAGTAGCTTTCTGATTTAAGGACGTTAGCTTTATCTTACCTTCATCCATCAGCTCACTGATCCAGCGAGCGGGATGATAAACATCGAAATTAGGTCTTCTCCCAATTAACTTCGGATAGATCTCTTTAAACATGCGATAACATCCTGGACATGCAGTGACAAGAGTAGAAGCCCCTTTTCGTTCTACAAGATCAACGTGATAGATTGCTTGATCTTTCATTTTATCAAACATCCCTGCTAAATAGTATGGAAAACCGCAACATTGTTCATCATTCCCCAAAGTAGTCCAGTCCAGTTTCATTTTGTGCAGTATGCTCGCCATTGATTTTGTTGTAGGCGATATTCGAGCGGAAAATGTTGATTGACACCCTAAGTAGTATACTACGTCGGCGGTCTCTTTCTCTGGAACTTTGAAAGGTATTTCTTCTTTCCAAAGTTCCTTCAAGTCAGCGGAGAGACCAAATACATTACCGGATTTGGATATCGTGTCGCAAAACGATTTAATTGCGGGGGGGGTCTTATTTAACTTGGCCAACTCACCTCGAGCATTTAGGATCAAAACGGGTATATCGGCCTTAGTGATACAGGTAAAACCACAATGCCTACATACAGCACAAGTGAAGACTTTGTCTGCGACGTTGAGAGAATCAGTATCTATTTTACCCTTTACCCAGCCATAGATTAGAGCTACCATATTTCCAGGAGTAAATACACCGGGGTTCCAATCGAAGTGCCCCGTCATTGGACACTTAGCTCCACAATCTCCAGTTATCTGACACCTGTTGCAAGATAGGCAAGATACGATTGTTTTCTCATTCCGCTGAAGAAAATTTAGAGTATTGGCTGATAAAGTTTTATCTGATTGCATAATCTACCACTTTTCATAAGTTTATTTTGCAGCTTGAGAAATTTCGGTTTTTTCCTCTGTTACTTTTCGAATTTCGGAGCCGATAGGACCTATCTCTTTTATTTCTTTTACAAAGTTCCGAACCGTATCTCCAAGTACATCATACTCACTGGCGGATAACCAGTTTACACGTACCCTCCGTTCGTCGATCCCCTGCTCCGCAAGAACCTCTTTAAGAACCTCCATCCGAGTTTTAGCTAGGTAGTTACCATCTTTATAGTGACATTCGCCAAGGCGACAGCCTATCACTAAAACACCGTCTGCACCCTTTCTTAGGGCACGAACCACATGTTTCGGGTCAGAACGGCATGAACACATTATTCTTATGATTCTTACATTGGATGGATATTGGAACCGTGACACTCCAGCCAAGTCTGCTGCAGCATAGGAACACCAATTGCATAAAAATGCGACAATTGTTGGGTACTCGCTCTTTTTTTCGAGGCATGCATCTATTTCAGCTTCAATTTGTTCATTGGTGAATGCTCTTATTTGGATAGCGTCCTCTGGACAGACAACGCTACAAGAACCACAGCCTGTACAACTTATTTCGAATACTTTAGCAATTTTGTCTTCCATTTTGATACTGCCATATGCACAGACTCTTTCGCATAGACGACATCCAGTGCACTTTGAAGCATCAACAACCGCTTTTATTGGGTCTATCAAAACTTCTCCTCTACTAACAAGACCTAGAGCTTTTGTTGCTGCAGCTCCAGCCTGCGATATGGTGTGAGGTATGTCTTTAGGTCCAGTTGCACATCCAGCTAGGAACACTCCGGCTATATGCGATTCAGCGGGTTTAATCTTTGGATGTGCCTGAGTTAAGAAACCGGTTGGCCTTTTCCCCAAGTTGAGTAGCGCCGCAATTTTATCTGCTCCTTCATTAGGCCGCAAACCGATGGATAATACCACCATATCATATGTGTCTGCTTCTTGTTCTCCAGTCAGAGTGTTCTCAAGATGAACAATCAGCCTATTATTCTCAGTTTCTTCAACATAGGAGGGTCGCCCTCGAACAAACTTTATCCCCCAGTCTCTTGCTCTTCGATAGTATTCTTCCCAACCGTCACCAGCTGCTCTTATGTCAGTATAATAAATTGTCATACTCGTATCTGGAAGCTTATCCTTAATTAACTGGGCAGCTTTCAAAGAGGCCATACAACATACCGCAGAGCATGAAGGATTTCCTACTGTCTCATCCCTCGAACCCACACAGTGGATAAATGCGATTTTTGAGGGAGGTTTGCTATCGGAAACTCTGACTATAGAACCGGTGGTTGGTCCTGCAGCGCTCAGC
>JBDRNN010000093.1:0-2337 GCA_043811145.1 Candidatus Bathyarchaeota archaeon | reverse complement strand
GCCTGAAGAGACAAGGAATAAAAAGGCAGAGAAACTAGTTAGAATATTCCGAAAACCCTTAATCTTTGCAGTCAATAAATCTGATCTAATAACAATGAAAACAGTAAAAAAACACAGAAAGAACCTGGAAAATATTGCTCCTTGTGTTTTTGTATCCATTAAGAATAGGCGGGGAATAACCTTTCTTAAAAAGAAAATATTTGAAATAGTTAAGAAAAGATCCAGAAGAAATCTAATAAGGATTGGTGTTATTGGTTATCCTAACACAGGAAAGTCTTCTCTAATCAATGCTCTAGCTGGCCGAAAAAAAGCAAGAGTGGGAGCAAAACCAGGGTGGACAAGAGGGGTTCAATGGATAAGTGGCGGTCCAGGAATAAGATTAGTTGACACACCAGGCGTTATTCCGCTAGTAGAAGAAGATGAGGTTAAAAAAGCGTTGATGTATATACTAGATCCTTCAAAAATAAGTGATCCAGAAGTAGTTGCGAAAAAAATAGTTAAAATGTTCCTTGACCAGAATAAGAGGAATTTGGAAAAATTATATGGTATTGAAATCAAGAACAAACGATTCAAAAGCATTATCCATGAGATAGGTACAGTCCGAAACATGCTTAAGAAAGGCGGAGTTATTGATACTCGTCGTGTATATTTGAGTGTTATTAATGATTGGCAGAAAGGAAGATTGTTGTTGAAGGATTGAGTGGGTATTAGAATTGTTATTTTTGTTTCTAAAACTTAATCTTAACCCATACACATTCTTTATGTTATGTCTGATGAATATAGTTAGGGATGTTAATAGTGGAGAGAGAAGGTTGGATGAGTTTATTGATGATTAACTATGTTTTTGACAAAATTATTTTGAACTCGACTAGAATTTTTCACCAAAAGCTATAAAAATGTCACCTACATACTTACTTTCGGATCTACTGAAGAAAAAGATAACTATTTATAAATAAACAGAACAATATTATGTTTGTTAACACGGTGTCTATATGAAAAAATAAATTACTCATTGGCACTTAGTTACTATTTTTTGGCTGTGATATACGAACTGTCTCATCTGATTATAATGACGATATGGACACCATTTGAGCCAAAAAACAAGATGCAACTCTTCAGATGCTTGGAGAGTGAAGGGAAAATGTTTATTAACAGATGAAGCCATCATAGGTTTACCAACAGCAAAAACTTAGGTCAAATATTCTGCTTGGCGGACGGCTAGGTTCTAGAACTGAAGAAGGACGTGGTAAGCTGCGAAAAGCTCAGAGTAGGCGCAAGCAGCCATTGATTCTGAGATTTCTGAATGGGAAATCCCTTTATATTCCGAAAGGAAGGGCAACGCGGGGGATTGAAGCATCTTAGTACCCGCAGGAAAAGAAATCAATCGAGATACCGTTAGTAATGGCGAATGAAAGCGGCATAGGGCAAACCGAACCTGCTGGTGATGAATCAGTAGGAATGTGGAGTTGTGGACTCGTGTCTTCTCTAACTTATCAACTCGAAGTCTTCTGAAAAGAAGCATCAAAGAGGGTGATAATCCCGTAGAGGAAAATAAGGAGTGAAATGGCGAGTATCCTGAATATTGTTCCTTGAATATGGAGCAAGAATCTGGGTGACATTAACATCCAACCCTAAACATAACTAGAGTCCGATAGTGAATTTAGTATCGTGAGAGAAAGCTGAAAAGCATCCTGAAAGGGAGGCGAAAAGAGCCCAAAGCCAAGTAGATACAGTCAGTTGCGGCACGAAAGTTTATCAGTGTTGCAACATCCGTATGGAAGAATGGGTCAGGGAGTTTATCTCAGTGGTGAGGTGAAAACCTTAGCGAAAGCAAAAAGATCGTACCTCGCAAGAGGCTGGATCTGGGTATGAAAGTGCCTGAAATCACTGGGATAAGACCTGAAGCCAGTCGATCTAATCCTAGGCAGGTTGAAGTCTGGCGAAAGCTGGATGGAGGACCGCTACCGGTGTTGAGGACCAATCACTCGGGTGACTTGGGATTAGGGGTGAAAAGCCAATCGAGACTGGTAATAGCAGGTTCCTTCCGAAATGCATCTTAGTGCAGCATAGCCAGAGATAGATGAGGGGGTAGAGCTACCGATTGGGCAGTCAAGGGTCGAAAGACTCAGCTACCCTGTCAAACTCCGAATCCCTTATCGTCTGAGAAGGCTAGAAGTGAGGGACTCCGGGTAAGCCGGAGTTCCGAGTGGTGAAAAAACCTGACCAAGGTTAAGGTGTTTAAATATAGGCTAAATGCTGAAGGGTGTTTAGATCCTCAGACAGTTGGGAGGTAGGCTTAGAAACAGCCATCCTTTAAAGAGTACGTAACAGTTCACC
>JBDRNN010000092.1:0-2326 GCA_043811145.1 Candidatus Bathyarchaeota archaeon | reverse complement strand
GTGCGATTTTCCGTAAGGAATGATCCTAAAGCACTTCTATTACCCAGACCAAGCCAGAGTGCAACGTCCCGAAGGGCTGGCGCAGAGTTTTTTCACATATCAAGGGCAGGCAGCCGGTTCGGAGAACTATCAAAATTATTTTTTTTAATTTTAATGTTGCCCTATCGAAGTGAAAAAATTGAATTTAACATCGCGATTTAACGAAGTTGAATTTTTGAGGCATCCCACAAAAATTCAATTTGGGTGAACGAGTGCAACGGAGCGAACCTCTTAATCGCTCAGGCTGTCCCATAATTCACAACAATTAAATACTTCAAAGTATTTCCTTCTACGTCGATAAAAAGAGGTGTAATTATGGCATACATTAAAACTTCTAAAGAACAAAATTGGCTCTTGCCGCCATCAATCCGTGAATTAATCCCTAAAGACCATATCTGCTTTCTCGTCGAAAACTATGTTGACGAGCTGGATTTCTCTAACTTTGATTTAATCTATGAAGGAGCAGGACATCCAGCATACCATCCGAGAATAATCATGAAAATTTTAATTTATGGAATGCTATGCAAAACCAGGAGCTCGAGAAGATTAGCTAAAGCAACACGCGAAAACTTTGTGTTCATGTATCTGGCAGAGAAAGTTAATCCTGATTTTAGGACGATAAACAGGTTCAGGATGGAACATCCTGAATTTGTCAAGGATGCTTTCAAGAAAACCGTAGAAATTGCGGCAAAACATGACCTGGCAGACTTAAGCTTTATCAGCATTGACGGCTCAATGCTTAAAGCTTATGCCGGAAGAAAGCGATATTTTGATAAGAATAGCCTGGATAAGCTTGACAAAGCAATTGAAAAAATGATTGAAGAAGATATTGCTTTAGATGAATTGGAAGACCAGCTCTTTGACGACAGAGAAGATGGTTTGACTGGAGTAGACAGAAGAGATCTAAAGAGAATTGTTAGAGAATATCGCGAAGCAGAAGACAAACATAAAATTAAGAAAGATATTAAGAGAGCAAAAAATGAATTAGAAAAATATTCTTTAGAGAAAGTCTCGCTTTCTGATCCTGAATGCCGGATGATGCAGAGCAAAAAAAAGTTTGCTGAACTGAGTTATAACGTCCAATTAAGTACTTCTAAGAATCAACTTCTCTTGGCTAATGATGTTTGTCAAGACAAACATGACGCTCATCAGTTTGTTCCGCAAATAAAAAATATTAAAGAAAATATTAAATTGCCGAAAGAGACTAAAGTTGGTTTAGATTCTGGTTATAGCGACGGGGATAACATCAAATTTGCTGAAGATGAAAAGGTTGATTTGTATGTGCCGTCTCGAGCGCAAGCACAGGTATTAGATGATAAAGAAAGAAGTTTGAATCATGACAATTATGAGTATGATGAAGAGAAGGATGAGTTGATTGCAGATGGGGTCAGATATAAACGCAGAGGGATGTATACACGCAAAGGCGGCAGAAAAATTCATTCTTTTTACAATGCAGATATTAAAAAAAAGAAAGACGTTCCCTATCACTTTAGGGAACGTCTGCGAATGAAAGAAAAGATGAAGTCTGATGAAGGGAAGAAAGTTTATAGTCTTCGTAAAATTTCTGTTGAACCAGTGTATGGCAACATGAAACAGAACTTAGGATTCAGAGAGTTTCTGCTTCGCGGTAAAGAAAAAGTGAAAATCGAGTTTAATTTAGCGTGTATCGCTCACAACTTACAAAAGATTTGGAAGTTAAAAGGAGCAACTAGTTGTTGAGATAAGAGGATTTTATTTTTTGCTGGAGGTCTTGAGATTTATACGGGGTTTATTTTGGAATTGTGAGACGGCTTCTCCTGTTATACGTAGAGAGCCTTTGATGGCGAACGGAGTTTTTTATTTGCTGGGAATGTAGTTAGCTCTGTAGTTTTTAATGAATCATCCTATCAACTAACTGCGTAGCAGACTAAAAGTTCGTAGGGGGAATCGAGCGTTTTAATAGCAATCTTTTTAATGTTTAGTCTGTTTTTAGCAGATTGATATGGTTAGTTATTCCCATTCAAAGTTAGGAACATTTCAGCAGTGTAGATATAAGTACAAATTACAATATGTCGATAAAGTAAAAGTTGATGTTCCTGATACCGTTGAGACATTTATGGGCAAATTAGTTCACGAGACTTTAGAAAAGCTTTACAAAGACTTAAAGTATCAAAAGTTAAACAGCAAAGAAGAATTATTGGCTTTCTTTGAAAGTTTATGGAATGAGCAATGGACTGATAATATGCTTATTGTTAAGAAAGAATATACTTCTGAAAATTACAAAGAGATGGGTAAGAAGTTTATAGCA
>JBDRNN010000091.1:0-6352 GCA_043811145.1 Candidatus Bathyarchaeota archaeon | reverse complement strand
GCTGTTCACAAGAGGCTTAAAGTTTTTCCTGTTAGAGAAGGAAATAAAATTCTATACCTTGGAGCGGCATCAGGCACAACCCCTAGCCATGTTTCAGACATTGTAGCTTCTAAAGGAAGAGTCTACTGTGTTGAGTTTGCTCAAAGAACCATGCGGGAACTTATAAACAATGTCTGTATCCATCGATCAAATATGATTCCAATATCGGCTGACGCTAGATTTCCCGAAAGCTACAGGATGATGGTTGAGCAGGTAGACTTGATCTACTGTGATATTGCGCAGCCAGAACAAGCTAAGGTCTTAGCGGACAATGCTGATCTCTTTTTAAAGGACAACGGATGGGTTTTACTCGCAATTAAGGCTAGCAGCATAGATGTTACCAAAGCTCCCTCTGCGGTATTTAAGGGAGAAACTGCCATTCTAACAAATCGCGGTTTTAGTGTTGTGGATCTTATCAATCTGGAAGCCTTCGATAAGGCTCATGCCATGGTTTTAGCTCAATATAAACAGTAATTATGTTGTTTGGAAGGGCATACGTTTTTTGTAAATTACCGTAACTCAAATAAGTGGCTGAATAAAATTTTTTATGTTGGTCATACATGGCAGATATCGATAAGGCTAGGGATCACCTTCAAAACAAAGGTGAGATGCGCGGCTATGGGCGTTTTTTAATCTACATGAACCATGAAATTAAAAAACTTAATCAGCATTTGCCCGAAACCGAAAGTCTCTCAAAAGTCTGTTAAATGAAAAAGAACCCTGTGTTGACTCTGTTGCTGGAGATAAAATATTTTTCAAACGAAAAGATCTTGAAAACCTAGCTAAGATGGTTCCTGAAAAATATCGCAGTCTCTTAATGTTGCCTCTGGTGTTGGTTAGAAAGATTGAGATGGGGAAAGGAATTTACGTTGTTTGGGGAAATAAAATTGAGAAATTTCTTGTGAAGAAAGCTTCTGGACTTACTGAGAACTCTTTTAGTGATATTGACTGCAGCGAAGGAGAGGTCTACCTTTATAGGTTACAAGTTCAGGAACTTCTGAGCAAACTTGGGTCTGCAGTAACCATAGGATTCAATATCCCCGACGGATCCAGATAGAAACATTTTATTTTTAAACGGTATGTTGAAGATTAGAACAACTTGCTCTGGCTACCCATCACTTCAGTTCTAATTCTTTGTGCAGTTTTCCAAGATTTTCTGACAAAATCTGGATATTCGCCATGTTTGCGAATCCATTCACGGAGAAACTCTTGGGTTGTAGTATCAGTAGGATACCCGTTCCCCATTTCTCCAAAAATTTTGGATAGGCTATCGATAGCGCTATCCCTCAAGGTCTTGGCTAGAATAGATGCTGCACCTACAACCAAATATTTACTGTCGGCCTTATGTTCAGATATTATCTTTACTGGATATTCTATGAAGTTTCTAATCTGTTCTCCAAATCTTTCAGCTATGATGTCTGAAGCATCGACATAGGCGATTTCAGGTTTCAACTTCTCAATCACTTTTGCCATGGTTTCAGCTTCGAGATAGTTGAGTTTAAACAGCTTCTTACCCTTCAAGACCACTTTATCAATTTCTGGAGGTTTAATCTCTATAGCGGTATATTTTAGCGCGATTTTTTTAATTTGGTGAGCTAAGGTTTCCCTTCGTTCAGGCTCTAAAAGTTTCGAGTCTTTGACGCCTATCTTTCTCAAAACTTCAAGTTTATCTCTCTCGATTAAAACGCCTGCAATGATGAGTGGACCTATGACTGGACCTATTGGGAGGTTAAGTTTTTTATGCTTAACCTTCTCCCTGCGTCATCCACCCCACAAATCAGATCTTGAATATTGGATCACCACTTCTCGCGATTTATCTGCTGTTGATCTATTTATTTTAAGGAGGTATAGGTTATTGTTTGTGGCGTTTTTAACCTTGCTGACTTTAGAGCGGTCTCAGCGACCTCTAAGGCTCTAACTCCATCCAATCCTGAGACTACTGGCTTCTCGTTATTGGCTAAAGTTTCGATGAAGTTTTTAAGTTCAAGCTTTAAGGGTTCTTTCCATGGTATGGGTTCTAACAACGAAACATTTTTCGGGTCTGTGCGATATTTGGGTCTTCCGTTTACATCAATAAATGGACTTACAATATCCACAGCATCTATTTTCCACACTAATTGTGGGATGTAGGAAAGAATTGCGGTTCCCTTGCTTCCAGTAACCTGCAGTTGACGAATCTTCTTATGTTTTTCCACTGGTTTAAGCCACTCGGCAACAAGGTAGGCGCTTTCCCCATCGGGGAAGGTGAGAAATATCTCTGCGTTTGTTTCGTATTGGGGCGGATGTTTTTTAATTCGATTTTGAGCTTTGGCATAAACTTCAATTGGGTCTTTTCCCAGAATAAATCTAATTACGTCTATGTCGTGGATAGCAACGTCAGTTATGACTCCTGTGTTGGTAATGGCGGGAGACCATGATGACATCCTTCCACTAGAGATGTAACGCAAATCGCCGAGTTCATTCTTTTTTATCAGCTCTCTAAGCTTCATGACTCCACTGTTAAATCGTTCGATAAATCCGACTGTGAGTTTTATTCTCTTCGTTTTTACAGCCCTAAAAATCTTAAGGGCATCCGAGACCTTGTATGCTAGGGGTTTTTCTACTAGAAGGTTTATTCCAGCCTTTATCACTTTCATGGCAGTGGAGTAATGTGTTGAGGTTGGTGTGCAGATACTTACCCCATCAAGATCCTCTTTAAGGAAATTCTTAAAATCAGTGTACCAGTTAACCTTATACATTCTTCCAAATTGTTTGGCTCTTTGCTCGTTGCTGTCGCATATGGCTTTAACGTTGCAATATTCTTTAAGTTCACTGTAAACTCTAAGGTGGTTTTTTCCCCATCCGCCAACTCCTATTACACCTACATTGATTTTAGCCAACTTTAACACCTAAGCACCTAACGTAGACTATTAACTCTCCTGGAAAATCTTCTCTGCAACTATTGAGGCCAATGTAGCTCTATTCTCCAATCTGACTTCTACAATTTCTCCGGATGGATGTGTCCTTATAGCTTCTAACAGTGGATCTCGTGCTTTATAATGTATGGTGCCTAGCACAGGTTTTTCGCCTTCGATAGCTTCCTCCATCGCTTTTTTAAACTCTGCGGAAAAAAGCTCCATAGGTCCAACTTCATCTACAACTACAACATTAGCCTCTGCTAAAGCTCTCCTGATCGCGTTGGCCCCAACATCTCTTAGGTCTTTAAGGTTCACCCGGTACTTGCCCAGCCGTGGTCCTTCGTTTTGGTTAATATGAGCCAAGATGCCGTGGTTCTCCATTAGAATGTCCAGGATCTCAAAACCAACTCTTCCTTCTCCCTTTCTAATTTCCGCTGATAACATTCCACCTATCTTGTAACCTTTGTCTTTAAGGATGACAATAGTCTCTTTCAAGACTGTTGTTTTCCCAGTACCTGGTTTGCCTGTTAAAAAGATAAGTTTCTTCAATTAGGTTCTTCCAGTGAAATCTTAAGGTTAAATTCAAAGAATAAATTTATTGGTTATGTCCGGTGGTGCAGGTTGAGATGGTACATTGAGCAATGAATTTGACTTCAATTTGAAGGAGATAAGGGAGGGACTGGTGAGTTTTTCTGCTCCGGAAATTAAAGGGCATCCCAAATGTGTCTCTTCTAAGATGCCTGTGTTCTATAATCCCCACATGGAATTGAACCGAGACTTTGCAGTTGCGTTTCTATCTGTATTCCGGAAAATTTTAGGTAGAGATCTATGGGTTTGTGAACCTTTAACTGGATGTGGAGTTCGAGGAGTTAGGTTTGCGGTGGAAGTTAAAGGCGTGGAAAAGATCGTCATTAATGACTTGAATAAAAGAGCTGCTAAACTTGCGAGCTTTAATGTAGAAAAAGCCGGCGTCGAGAATCGGGTAACTGTGAAGAACATGGATGCAAATATGATCTTAGCTATGCATTCCCCGCCTGGACAAAGATTTGACTATATCGATATCGATCCTTTCGGTTCTCCGGTGCCTTTTATTGAATCTGGTTTAAGAGCTTTGCATAACGAAGGAGTTTTAGCTCTCACTGCCACAGATATGGCTCCCTTGTGTGGGGTTCACAAAAAAGCTTGTATAAGGCGTTATGGAGTGAAGCCGTTAAAGGTGGAGTATTGCCATGAGCTGGCTGTAAGAGCATTAGTTGGATTTACGGCTTTAAACGCAGCTAGAAAAGATCTGTCCATAGAGCCATTGTTTTGCCACTCAACCGATCATTATGTGCGAACTTATGTTAGAATAAGGAGGGGCGCGACAAAGGCAGAACGCTGTCTGAAAAATATGGGCTATATCTTTCACTGTTTCAAGTGTTTTCACAGAGAATTTGTTTTCGGGCTTTTCCCAGAGCTTAAGCCAGTCTGCAAAGAGTGTGGCAAGGTTATGAGTTACTCAGGACCTTTGTGGCTTGGAAGCATTCTGAATAGAAATTTCTGCAAGGAGATTTGGAAAAGTATCGACGCTATGAGTTTGGGACAGAAGAGACGTCTGAGTCGAATTATTGAACGGATTATGAGTGAGATGGGGGGATCTCCAACCTATTATGTTCTCAGTGTCCTCTGTGACTTCTTAAACATCTCTACTCCTTCTCTAACTAAGGTTATTGAGGAAATAAAAGAAGCTGGTTTTAAAGCATCATTAACACATTTTAACCCACAAGGAATAAAGACAAATGCCCCTAAGAGCGTGTTAGTTGAAACTTTGAAAAATTTAGTTCAACCACATATTGTCTCCGCTTAATAATTCAGTTTCAGTATACTCTCTGTTCACTGTGAAAAAGAGGATAACCTTATAGGTTGGTTAAGCAGCTTTCCAACCTTTTTCACTTAATTTTGCCTGAAGAGCATTCATTTCGTTATAGCTCTTGCTTAGAATTGGTGGAAGTGTCTCTTCGTCGATTATCATGGCAGACATTCGAAGGTTTCTGGCTTCTGTTACGCATTTCACAAGTGATATTGGTAATGTTTCAGTTGTTGGGTAGTCAGCGTTCGCAGCTAAGTTAAAGGCTTCAGAAACAGCCTCCTTTAGTTCGTTGCTAGTCGCGTTAAGATCAATTCGGAGTAGTTCAGCTGGGTAAATTACCTTAGCCTCATAGGCAGCGTCGAGGGTTAGCCCAACTTCCATTGGTTTTAAGCCAAGTTTTGAGAGTACACTTGCGAGCTTGGCTGAAATGGTTTCACCCTGTTTCACTACTGTTGCATCTTTGGTTATTTGGACACTTCCGTTTTCGATTTTAGTAGGTATACCCAACCCAGTAAATTCGCTTATTACTGGACCCGGAGCCATACCCGTGTTTCCTTCTGGAATAATGATGTCTGTCTGAGCTATGTCTCCACTCTTTGCAGGCATTTTTATCTTGCTCTTTTCTAAGAGAAGGGAAAGTTTAAAGGGACTTATGTTTGTGAACATGTAAATTGTAGAAGCGCGAAAATGTTTCTCTAACTCCTTAATTTTCGGTTTTTGTCGTGCACATTTTTCTAATGCTCTAGTTGCAAGCGAGTTCTTGCTACATTTAAAAATAACTTCTCCTCGGAACTTCTTTCTCAGCTCTTGAATCTGTGCCGCTCTAACCTTTTGGAGACTTGCGATAGTTATGACGTCATATTTTTTAAAGAGGTTTGCTAATTCATCAACTTCCTCTTTTTTCCAGTCCTTCACATCTTCCTTGAGCAAAGTCATTTCTTCTTCTCTCCAAATTCAATAGGTATGCTCTCACCCATGGTTGCCTTAACATATGTAGACTTAACGTTTCTGTTTCCTGACTCTAATTTTTCGTACAACAGTCTTAAAACAGCTTCAACATTTTCCGTTACCTTGGCAACCTCCATGTTCTCAGTTCCAACCTTACATTGGATTATCGGCTGATCTCTCAATCTCAGCCTAACCATTTTTCTATGTCTTTCTATAACTGGCGCTAAAGTTGAATTTGGAGGAACTGGAGTTGGCATTTTTCCACGGGGACCTAAAAATGTGCCCGCTACCTTTCCGACTAGTGGCATCAAAGGAGCCTCGCAGATGAAGAAATCATACTTTTCAGCCAACTTACGAGCGGCCTTCTTATCTTTCCCTAAAGCGTCTAGATCGCTCCTTTCTATAACACCGTCAGCTTCCGCTTTCTTAGCTTCCAAAACTAACTGCCCTGAGCCTATGACACAAACTTTCACATTCTCGCTAACTTGGTTTGGAAGCTCAACGAGTTCATTTAGCTTGCTTCCCGGCTTCTTTAAATCTACATCTTTAAGGTTTACAATCAAATCAATTGACTGGTCGAAATTTCTTTTTTTACCTTGCTTAGTTTTTTCAACTGAAG